>NZ_JABULD010000662.1:0-5336 GCF_014060985.1 Pseudomonas sp. MD195_PC81_125 | reverse complement strand
GCTTCCACAATGGAATCAGTGGGGAGCGAGCCTGCTCGCGAAGACGGCAGTCGCGTCAACACACGATCAAAGACAGGTCGCCAACCCCGCCAAACGCCGCTTGGCGACAAAATCATCCTTCTGCACGTAGTAATTGAGCACCGTCCCCGACGCATCGCTGGTCACGTCGACAAACGATTCCGCCGAACGGGTATACACCGTCGAGCCGCCCTTCTTGCCCGGTTGCAGATACGCGCCGGCGTCCACGCCAAACACCGCCTCGTCCTGCCAGGCGAATTGCACGCACTGGGCCACGACTTTCTCGGGCTTGTCCGAGGTCAGAACCTTGTAAGGGGCTTTGGTGCGAGAATCGTCCATCACCGAGCCCGCGCAGCCCGCCAGCACGGTCGCGGCCAGCGCTACCATCAGAATTCGCATTGCATTCGCTCATTCAGAAAAAAGCGGACTGTATCATCGCAACCGGCAAAATCGTTCTGCTTTACTGCATTTATAGCGCGACACACGCCGGCCGCTCCGGCACCCTAGGGTCATCAGCCTGACAAGGAATACACATGGCGCCCACCGACCAGCGACATGAACAAGCCCTGAAACTGTTTCTCGACGCGCGCCCCGAATTGCGCGAAACCCTCGATCACCTCAACCCGCTGCAGGCCCAGGCCAAGGGTGAAACCTTGGCGCAGTATCGTGAAGAACGCCTGCACGAAGCCTTCGAGGCTGAGGCGGAGAATCAAGGCCTGTTCGCTTGGGAGCTGACCTTGCAGCTCACGGCGCAAACGCCCGGGGAGTACCAGGCTCAGCGCATGGAGGTGCACCGCGAAGTGGCGGAAATGGCCCACATGAGCTGGGCCGATTACTGCGATCTGTACGGGTTGGAACCTTAACCGCTGCTCAAGGATATCGTCACCGATGCTACCCTCCACTTCGACTCACCGCGCCACGTCCGGGCATTTGCATCGGCAGAAATGGCGTGGGCGTATCGGTCTGGCACTGGTGGCCAGTCTGTCCGTGCTGGCAGGCATGACCGATGCTATCGGCTTCATGGCCAGTGGCGATTTCGTTTCCTTCATGAGCGGCAACACCACGCGGCTGGCGGTGGCGATCAGTGACGGTGACCTCGGCCTGACGCTGCGCCTGGTCATCCTCGTCGTCACGTTCGTGATCGGTAATGCCTTGGGCATCGTGATCGGTCGCCTCAGTGGCCGGCGCACACTGCCCTTGCTGCTGTGCATAGCCACTCTGCTGTGCTTCGCGGCCGCGTGGCCGTATGACACGCAACTGCCGGCGCTGCTGGCGGCGATCATCGCGATGGGCATGCTTAACGCGGCGGTCGAGGAAGTGAATGGTCTGCCGGTCGGCCTGACCTACGTGACCGGCGCGCTATCGCGCTTCGGCCGTGGACTCGGCCGCTGGATGCTCGGCGAACGCCGTAACGGCTGGCGGGTGCAACTGGTGCCATGGAGCGGGATGTTCATCGGCGCGATTCTCGGCGCAGTGCTGGAACATCATTTCGGGCTTCGGGCGCTGTTCGCCAGCGGCTTGCTGGCGGCGGCGCTCGGTGTGCTGTCGCTGAGCATTCCGCGGCGCTGGCAACTGGGCTATATGCCGCGCTGATCGAAACCTCACTCCCCCCCTGTAGGAGCTGTCGAGTGAAACGAGGCTGCGATCTCTTGATCTTGCTTGTAAAGATCAAGAGATCGCAGCGTGCCGCAGCTCCTACATGGATTCGCACTATGACCGATAGCAGCAGGCGGACAGTTATTCCCGCGTAATCGGTGTGTGCAACTTGGGTTTCGCGGCTGCCTTCATAAAGCTTTATCATGGCCGCAGTTTTGCTGATCGAGTCCGTCATGAAGTTCGCCATTGCGCTGTTTTCCGCCGCCCATGCGCCCTCCTCGCGCCGTGCCCTGCTGTTTGCTCAGGCGGCGCTGGCTGGTGGGCATGAGATTGTCCGGTTGTTTTTCTATCAGGACGGCGTCTACAACGCCTCCGCCGCAGTGGTCACCCCGCAGGACGAACTGGACCTACCCAAACAGTGGCGTGCGTTCATCACCGAGCAACAACTGGACGGCGTGGTATGCATTGCCGCCGCCCTGCGTCGTGGCGTACTGAATGACGAAGAGGCCAGGCGTTATCAGCGTGATGCCGTTGCGGTCAGCGCGCCGTGGGAGTTGTCCGGCCTCGGCCAGTTGCACGATGCGGTGCAGGACGCCGATCGACTGATCTGTTTCGGAGGTGCGTGAGATGGCCAAATCCCTGTTGATCATCAGCCGCCAGTCGCCATGGTCCGGCCCCGGCGCCCGCGAGGCGCTGGACATCGTGCTGGCCGGCGGCGCGTTCGATCTGCCGATCGGCCTGCTGTTTCTCGATGACGGCGTACTGCAATTGGCCGCCGGACAGAACGCCAAGGCCCTGCAACAGAAAGACCTGAGCGCCAACCTGCAGGCGCTGCCGATGTTCGGCGTTGAAGAACTGTTCTACTGCACCGACAGCGCCAGCGCCCGTGGCCTGAGCACGCTGTCGCTGGACGAAGCGCAGCCGCTCGGCGCCAGCGAAATCACCGCCCTTATTGACCGTTACGACCAGGTGATCACCCTCTGATGTCGACTTTGCATGTGTTGTCTCATTCCCCGTTCGGCGACGAACGCCTGAACAGTTGCCTGCGCGTGATCGGCGCTGCCGACGCCTTGCTGTTGTCCGGAGACGCGGTGTATGCCCTGCAACCCGGCACCGCGCCATTCGCCAAGCTGAACGAGCGCCGGGTCAAGCTGTTCGCCCTCGCCGAAGACCTGCAGGCCCGCGCCATCGTTGCTCCCGACTGGGCCGAGGCTATCGACTATCCAGCGTTCGTCGAACTGTCGATCCACCACGACAAGGTCAACAGCTGGCTATGAATTCGATGACTGTAGGCGCCCGCGCCATCGACCTGGACAAGGACGGCTTTCTGGTCGACCTCGACGACTGGTCCCATGACGTCGCCAGCGCCCTTGCCGCTGCCGAGGAAATCGAACTGACTGCCGAACACTGGGAAATCCTCGAACTGCTGCGCAACTTCTACGCGGAATTTCAGCTATCGCCAGCCACCCGTCCATTGATCAAATACACCGCACTCAAACTCGGCCCGGACAAAGGCAACAGCCTGCACCTGAACCGATTGTTCAAAGGCACCCCTGCCAAACTCGCCGCGAAACTGGCGGGCCTGCCCAAACCGACGAATTGCCTATGACCGACTTTCCAGCGCTGACCCTCGAAACGCCCGCCGAGCACCCGTTCGCGCAGTTCGTGCGAATCCTTGGCAAGGGCAAACGCGGCGCACGCGACCTGACCCGTGAAGAGGCCCGGGAAGCCATGGGCATGGTGCTCGACGACAAGGTCGAAGACACCCAGCTCGGAGCCTTTCTGATGCTGCTGCGGCACAAGGAAGAAAGCGCCGAGGAAATGGCCGGTTTCACCGAGGCCCTGCGCGAGCGCCTGGCAGCGCCAACGCTGAATGTCGATCTGGACTGGCCGACCTATGCCGGCAAGAAGCGCCACCTGCCGTGGTACCTGCTGGCGGCCAAGTGCCTGGCGCAGAACGGCGTGCGCATCTTTATGCACGGCGGCGGCGCGCATACCGCCGGGCGTCTGTATACCGAACAACTGCTTGGCGTGCTGGACATCCCGCTGTGCCGCACGTGGCAGCAGGTCGGCAACGCGCTGGACAACGGCGGCCTGGCGTTCATGCCGCTGATGGACTGGGCGCCGCAGTTGCAGAAGATGATCGACCTGCGCAACACCATGGGCCTGCGCTCGCCGATCCATTCGCTGGCACGGATTCTCAACCCGCTGCGCGCCCGTTGTGGCCTGCAAAGTATTTTTCATCCGGGCTATCAAGCCGTGCATCGCGAGGCCAGCGGTCTGCTCGGCGACACGGCGATCGTGGTCAAGGGCGACGGCGGCGAGATCGAGATCAACCCGGATGCCGACAGCCATCTGTACGGCACCAAGGGCGGCGAGAGCTGGGACGAAGAATGGCCGCAACTGTCGAGCCAGCGCCACGTCAAACCGGCCTCGCTGGACGTTGAACATCTCAAAGCGGTGTGGCGTGGCGACGTGGTCGACAGCTATCCGCAAATGGCCCTGATCTCGACCATGGCCCTGGCCTTGCGTGGCCTCGGGCAAAGCCGCGAGCAAGCGTTCGAAACCGCCGAGCAATACTGGGCGGCGCGCAAAAAATCGATTTAACCGATCATAGACGCCCGATTTTTGCGCTTTTTGTTCGAACTCATCGGAATAGACTCGGCTCCAACGCTTATTGGATTCAGGAGTCTTGATCATGGGTTTACTCGTCGATGGCCGCTGGCAGGACAAGTGGTACGAAAGCAGCAAGGATGGCGCGTTCCAGCGCGAACAGGCGCAACGTCGCCACTGGGTCACCGCTGACGGCCAGCCCGGGCCGAGCGGTGAAGGCGGTTTCGCCGCCGAAGCCGGGCGCTATCACCTCTATGTATCGCTCGCCTGCCCGTGGGCACACCGCACGTTGATCCTGCGCAAGCTCAAAGGTCTGGAAAGCCTGATCGACGTGTCCGTGGTCAGCTGGCTGATGCTGGAAAACGGCTGGACCTTCGACAAGGCCTTGGGCTCGACCGGCGACAAGCTCGATCACTTTGACTTCATGCACCAGCGCTACACCGCCGACACCCCGGATTACACCGGGCGCGTCACCGTGCCGGTGTTGTGGGACAAGAAACTCAAGCGCATTGTCAGCAATGAGTCGGCGGAAATCATCCGCATGTTCAACAGCGCCTTCGATGGCCTGACCGGTAACGAGCTGGACTTCTACCCGGCACCGTTACGTGGCGAGATCGATGCACTGAACGAGCGGATTTATCCGGCGGTGAACAACGGCGTGTATCGCGCCGGGTTCGCCACCTCGCAACACGCCTACGAAGAGGCGTTCGATCAAGTGTTTGCCGAACTGGATCATCTGGAGCGAGTGCTGGGCGCCAATCGTTACCTGACTGGCGAATACCTGACTGAAGCAGACGTGCGTCTTTTCACCACGATGATTCGCTTCGATGCGGTGTACCACGGGCACTTCAAGTGCAATCTGCGGCGAATTGCCGATTATCCGAACCTGTCGAACTGGCTGCGTGAGCTGTATCAGTGGCCGGGGATTGGCGAGACGGTGGATTTTCAGCACATCAAGAACCACTACTACGGCAGCCACAAGACCATCAATCCCACGGGGATTGTGCCGAAGGGGCCAGAGCAGGGTTTCAGTGTGGCGCATGACCGGGAGCGCCTGAATGCGAAAGGGGTTTGGTTGAAGGGCTAACAGCAAAAGCAAAAGATCGCAG
>NZ_JABULD010000500.1:0-3569 GCF_014060985.1 Pseudomonas sp. MD195_PC81_125 | reverse complement strand
TGGTAGTAATTCTTGTCAGCGAGCCAACGGGAGAAATGCTTTTCGGTGAGCCAGGCCCGCCAGCGAATCGTCAGCATCTGGGTCAGATAAAGCCGGTACACCGCACCGACAATCGCCACCGCTGCAATCGCGCAGAAATACAGAATCAGCTGCCAGAACGCCGCTTCATCTTTCTTCTGCAGCGCGTTGTAGAAATCCTTGTACCAGGTGTTGAACCACACCGAAATCCCTACGCTGAGCAGCGACAGCGCAATCACCGCAATCAGCAATGTCCAGGCCTTGCCCTTCTCTTCACTGCGCCAGTAAGGCGTGATGATCCCCCACACCTTGCGAAAAAACTGCCCGCGCACAGCATCGTTGACCGCGGAATATTCAGCGTTCTGATTCATGGAAAAGGCTCGATAAAGAAAAGAACAGACACGCACCGATCATAGTTGATCGGTGCGCGTTATCGCGAGAGCTGGCGATGGCCGTTCAGCGCAGGTTCAGCGACGAACCGGGCGCTTCTGCAGTTTGCGCTGCAGGGTGCGGCGGTGCATGCCCAGGGCGCGGGCAGTGGCGGAGATGTTGCCTTCGTGCTCGGTGAGCACGCGCTGGATGTGCTCCCATTGCAGACGGTCCACCGACATCGGGTTTTCCGGCACCAGGCTGTCGAGGTCGGCGTGCTCGGAGAGCAGCGCAGCCAGCACGTCGTCGGCGTCGGCCGGTTTACACAGGTAGTTGCAGGCGCCGCGCTTGATCGCTTCGACCGCCGTGGCAATGCTCGAATAACCGGTGAGGATCACCACGCGCATTTCCGGGTCCAGTTCCAGCAGCTTGGGCAGCAGCACCAGACCGGAGTCGCCGTCCATTTTCAGGTCCAGCGCGGCGTAGTCCGGCAGGTCGGCCTGGGCGATGGTCAGGCCTTCCTCGGCGGAGCTGCAGTACTCACGCGAAAGCCACGGCGGGCCATGGCACGGGCCATTACCCGGGTGAAGGTCGCGTCGTCGTCGACCAGCAGCAGATGCGGCAGTTCTTCGCCTTCGACTTGGATTTCGTCACTCATGTTGGTCTCCTCGGGCGCCATGGGGCAGGCGCAGCTCGGTGAGCGTGCCGCCTTCCTCATGACTATAGAGTTTCACTGAGCCGCCGGCGCGTGTCACGCTGGCCTTGCTCAAAAACAGGCCCAGGCCGAAACCTTTGCCCTTGGTGGTAAAAAACGGTTTGCCGATCTGCTCGGCGATGGCCAGCGGCACGCCGGCACCGTGGTCACGAATGCTGATGGTCACGGTTTCCGCGTCCCAGTCCAGCGTCACCTGAAGATTTTCCGGGCAGGCGTCGGCGGCATTGTTCAGCAGATTGAGCAGCGCCTGGGTCAGATCCGGCGGCGGTGCCATGCGCGGGACTGTGCCCTGGCCGAGACGCTGGAAGCGATAACTGGCTTCCGGACGCATCAGGTGCCAACGGTTCAGCGCTTCGTCGAGCCATTGGGTGACGTCCTGCATCTCCACGGCCATACGGCGGTTGGCCTCGGCGGCGCGCACCAGTTGTTGCAACGTTTCTTTGCACAGTTTGACCTGATCCTGCAGCACCTTCAGGTCGTCCTGCAACATCGCGTCGGGGTGGTCCTGCTGCATTTCCTTGAGCAACACGCTCATGGTCGCCAGCGGTGTGCCGAGTTCATGCGCGGCGCCAGCCGCCTGGGTGGCGACGGCGAGCAATTGCTGATCGCGCAGGCCTTCTTCGCGACGAATCGCGCGCAATTCTTCCTGACGACGCAGCTCTTCAGCCATGCGCGCAGCGAAAAACGTGATCACCGCAGCCGCCAGCGCGAAGCTCAGCCACATGCCGTAGATCTGCAGGTTCTCGCGGGCCACTGGCAGGGTTTCCAACGGGTAGAAACGCGTGAGCATCACGGTGTACAGCGCCAGCGCGATGCCGGACAGAATCACCGAATAACGCCACGGCAGCGTCACCGCCGCGATGGTCAGTGGCACCAGATAATAGGAAACGAACGGGTTGGTCGAACCGCCGGAGAAATACAGCAGCGCACTGTGGATCACCAGATCGCAGGCCAGTTGCAGCGCATATTCGAGTTCGGTCACCGGCCAGGACGTACGCAGTCGCACGGCGGTGAACACGCAGAGCAGAATCGAGCAGCCGAGGGTCATCGCCAGTTGCACCCACGGCAACGGCAGCAGTTGCAGCCAGTAGGCCAGGCCAACGGAACCGGCCTGCGCGGCGAGCACCAGGGTGCGGATGAACGTCAGCCGCCAGAGGTTCTGGCGAGTGGCGGAAGTCAGTTGTACGGGGGCGAGCATGAGCTCTCCTGATGAGCGCTCCAGGCGGATCGCACGGAGTATAACCAAGCCGCGGCTTTGAGAGGCGAAAGTGCGGCAAATGACCACATGGCGCTGGCGGTAAATTGGGCTACAGCGCATGGCTGTCCGAGATCAGTGTGGTGAGGGGATTTATCCCCGATGGGTGGCGAAGCCGCCCCAAACCCTGCAATCCGCTTTTCACGGGCAGACCGCATCCGCTGAATTGCGACTGCTTCGCAGCCGATCGGGGCGGTGCGACGTTTCGCTAAATCCCCTCGCTACAAAAACACTTCCAGGCCAATCCGGCGCATCTGTATAGAAGTTGTAACTGGGCGAACCGCAGCGCAGAAGCTAGAGTCTGATGGTTTCACGCAGGGACGAACCAACACCTGCGCATTATTCAAGGAGCCTTCATGCACACATTTCGCCGCAGCGCCGCCCTTCTCGCCCTGACCGTCGGCAGCATCGCCAGCCTTCCGGCGCTGGCCGCCGATGAGCTGCACTACAACCAGATCTCCCTGCGCGCCGAAGTCAGCCAGGAAGTCGCCCGCGACCTGATGATCGTGACGCTCTACACCGAAGCGCAAAACACCGACCCGGCCAAACTCGCCGCCGACGTCAGCACCACCATGAACAAGGCGCTGGCCCAGGCCAAGCAAGTCAAAGACATCACCCTGCGCCAGGGCAGCCGCAACAGCTACCCGATCTACGACACCAAGGGCCAGAAAATCACCGGCTGGCGCGAACGCGCCGAACTGCGCCTGGAAAGCGCCGACTTCGCCGCCCTGTCCAAACTTACTGGCGAACTGCTGACCGACCTGAAAATGGGCGGCATGGACTTCGCCATCGCCGAGCCGACCCGCAAGGCCAGCGAAGACCAACTGCTCAAGGAAGCCGTCAACGCCTTCAAGGCCCGCGCGCAACTGGCCACCGATGCACTGGGCGGCAAAGGCTACAAAATCGTCAACCTGAACCTCAACAGCAACGGCTACCCACAACCGTACATGCGCGCCCCGATGATGATGAAAGCCGCCGGCATGGCGGATTCGGCACCGGTCACACCGGAAGTCGAAGCCGGCACCAGCCAGGTCAGCCTGACTGCCGATGGCTCGATTGAAGTGCTGATGCAGTGAATTGATGTGGGCTGAATGAAAAACCGGCGATCAGAGAATGATCGCCGGTTTTTTTGTGCCTGGGAGTTGTGTTGTTTGATCTGACGCCTTCGCGAGCAAGCTCGCTCCCACATTTGAAATGCGCACTCCTGTGGGA
>NZ_JABULD010000561.1:0-3401 GCF_014060985.1 Pseudomonas sp. MD195_PC81_125 | reverse complement strand
AGCTTGCTCCCGCTCGACTGCGCAGCAGGCGCAAAACCTGTTTGCACAGTTTTCCTGAAAAAAGCGGGGGCCGCTTCGCAGCCCAGCGGGAGCAAGCTCCCTCGCCACAGGGGATCCAACTGTATGGATAACTCTTTGCCTGGCTGTACCAGCCCGAGCGCCCCGGTTTATGGCTTGATTAAGGTAATCCCCTGCCACCTTCTATTCTGGTTCTCATCATGTCCTCACGCGAAAACACCGGCATGGCCCTCGGCCTGCTCGGGGTTGTTTATTTTCAGCCTGACCCTGCCCTTCACCCGGATCGTGGTGCAGGAACTGCATCCGCTGCTCAATGGCTTGGGCCGGGCACTGTTCGCGGCGATTCCGGCGGCGGCGCTGTTGCTCTGGCGACGCGAGAAGTGGCCGAGCTGGCAGCAGGTCAAAGGCCTGAGCCTGGTGATCGCCGGGGTGATTCTCGGCTTCCCGGTGCTGTCGGCATGGGCCATGCAAACCTTGCCGGCGTCCCACGGTGCGCTGGTCAACGGTTTGCAACCACTGTGTGTGGCGCTGTATGCGGCGTGGCTGTCCCATGAACGCCCCTCGAAAGCCTTCTGGGCCTGCGCCGCACTGGGCAGTGCGCTGGTGCTCGGTTACGCGTTGTACACCGGGGCCGGCAGCATTCAGGCCGGCGACTTGTTGATGCTCGGCGCGATTGCCGTGGGTGGCCTGGGCTATGCCGAGGGTGGCCGGTTGGCCAAGGAAATGGGCGGCTGGCAGGTGATCTGCTGGGCGCTGGTGCTGTCGACGCCGCTGCTGATCGGCCCGGTGTTGTACCTGGCGCTGCAGCATCATGGCGCGGTGTCAGCCAAGACCTGGTGGGCGTTCGGCTACGTGGCGCTGTTCTCGCAGTTTCTCGGCTTTTTCGCCTGGTACGCCGGGCTGGCGATGGGCGGGGATCGCGCGGGTCAGTCAGATCCAGTTGTTGCAGATCTTCTTCACCATCGCGTTTTCGGCGTTGTTCTTTGGGGAACATGTGGAACCGATTACCTGGCTGTTTGCCTGCGGGGTCATCGCGACGGTGATGCTCGGGCGCAAGACCGCTGTGCGTCCTGCCCAACCGGCCACTGCATGACCACCGCCCCTCGAATGACGAGCGCATGCCCCTGTAGGAGCTGCGGCACGCTGCGATCTTTTGATGTTGCCTTTAAGATCAAAAGATCGCAGCGTGCCGCAGCTCCTACAGGGTTTCGTGTCGGATCAGTATCGGGTGTCAGGCGAGGAAGCCGTCGGCGCGCAGCAGGGTTTCCAGACAGTGTTCGCTGATGTTGTAGAAGTCCTTGAGTTCCTGAATCTTCACCAGCAGTTGGGCCGGGTCCACCGGCTCGGCGCGCTTCACCGCGAGAATCATCTTGTTCTTGTTGGTATGTTCCAGTGAGATGAACTCGAACACCTTGGTCTCGTAACCACAGGCTTCGAGGAACAGTGCACGCAGGCTGTCGGTGACCATTTCCGCCTGTTGGCCCAGGTGCAGACCGTATTGCAGCATCGGCTTGAGCAGTGCCGGGCTCTGGATCTGCAGACGGATCTGTTTGTGGCAGCATGGCGAACACATGATGATCGACGCGCCGGAACGGATGCCGGTGTGAATCGCGTAGTCGGTGGCGATGTCGCAGGCATGCAAGGCAATCATCACGTCCAGTTCGCTCGGCGCCACGCTGCGCACGTCACCGCACTTGAACACCAGGCCCGGGTGTTCCAGTTTCGCCGCGGCGGCGTTGCACAGATTGACCATCTCCTCGCGCAGCTCGACGCCGGTGACTTCACCCTCGGCCTTGAGCGTGTTGCGCAAGTAATCGTGAATCGCGAACGTCAGGTAGCCCTTGCCCGAACCGAAATCCGCGACCCGCACCGGTTTGTCCAGCGCCAGCGGTGACGAGGTCAGCGCGTGGCTGAAGACTTCGATGAACTTGTTGATCTGCTTCCATTTGCGCGACATCGCCGGGATCAGCTCATGCTGCGCGTTGGTCACGCCCAAGTCCTTGAGGAACGGTCGGTTCAAGTCCAGAAAACGGTTTTTCTCGCGGTTGTGCTCGGCGGACGGCGCTTCACGCAATTGCTGAGGTTTGCTCTTGAACAGCGAAGGCTTGCCCTTTTTGCTGTATTCGAGCTGCGCTTCGTCGGTCACGGTCAGCAGATGCGCATTCTTGAACGCCGCCGGCAACAGCTCGGCAATCACCGCCACGCCTTCGCTCAGCGGCAGGTTCTTGGTGATGTCGCGGGTCTTGTAGCGATAAACGAAGGACAGGTTGGGCTGCGCCTTGACCGTCACCGCTTTGATGATGATCCGCTGCAGCTCCGCCTCTTCGCCCACGTATTTGGCCAGCACCAGTTTGATGAAGCCGTTCTGTTCGAGGCTGGTTTGCAGCAGCTCGATGAACTGGGCGTGATGATCGGGCGCCGGTTTGGCAGACGGCGCGGATGGGGCGTTAACGGACATGAACAAGCAGCCTCGGGCGGGGCGAAATCGGGAATGGCGGGTATTTTAGGGGGGATGGCGGTTGGGGACACGCTCTTATTTACCCAACGGCAAAATCCATGACACCCAACCTTGTGGCGAGGGGATTTATCCCCGACAGGGCGCGACGCTGCCCTTTATGTCCGGCCAGTCAAATCAGATGCACAGTTTTTTGCGACTGCTGCGCAGCCGATCGGGGATAAATCCCCTCGCCACATGACTGAGTCAACCCAACACAATCAACCGATTGGGCAATTCATTCCTCACCTGCGTCACCGGCACATGCACCTTGAGCAATTCGCCGCAGGCCTCGATGCAGGTGATGAACCCCTCAAGCGTGCGCCCCTGCCGCACCTGCTCGGTGAACGCGGCGACAATCGCGTCCCAGCTCTTGTTGTCCAGCCGCCGGGAAATCCCTTCGTCCACCAGAATCTCCACGTAACGTTCGGCCTCGCAGACAAAGATCAGCATCCCCGTGCTGCCGACGGTGTGGTGCAGGTTCTGTTCGAGAAACTGTCGCCGCGCCAGATTCGACGCGCGCCAGTGCCGCACACGGCGCGGGATCAGGTGGGTGGTGACTTTCGGCAGACGAAACAGCAGGCACAGGACGATAAACAGCCCCCATTGCACCAGCAACAGGCTGCGCATGGTCAGCCAGCCCGTCAGGTAATGAACGATGCCCGGCACCAGCAGCGCCAGCAGGCTGGCCCACAGCAGCGGGATGTATGCGTAGTCATCGGCGCGCGCCGCCAGCACCGTTACCAGTTCGGCGTCGGTGTCGCGCTCGACCCGGGCAATCGCCTCGGCGACTTTGCGTTGTTTCGTGTTCGGTCAGTAATGCCATGTCGAAAAGTGCCTGATCATTATTGTTGTGTGTTCACCAGCCGCCGGACGATCCGCCGCCGCC
>NZ_JABULD010000702.1:0-7437 GCF_014060985.1 Pseudomonas sp. MD195_PC81_125 | reverse complement strand
CTGGATGCCTGACGGGCGTTGGTTTTTCTTGCCGCAGCTGCTGGCTGCTTGTCGGGCGCAGAAGCCACGCCTTCTTCGCACAGCCGTTGGATCAGCCTCTGCGCATTGTCCGCACACGCCATCCCCGCAGGTTTGCCCTCGATCCCTTTGATGACCAGCAGCAGTTGTTCCTTGTTCTGCGCCAGCCGTTGCTGCAGCACCTCGATTTCATCGACCTTTTGCTTCAAGCCACTGAGCAATTGGTCGTGCTGCCAACCGTTGGCATTCATCGGCATTAACTGACGGATTTCCTCCAGGGAAAAACCTGCCGCCTGCGCGCCGGTGATGATATGCAACACCCACTGTGTGTCGGGGGCGTAATCGCGATAGCCATTGGCTTTGCGCGCGACCGAAGTGATCAACCCGCTCGCTTCGTAGAAGCGGATGCGCGACGGCGCCAGTCCGCTGATTTTTGCCAGTTCACCGATTCTCATGTCCGACTCCGCAAGCACGTTAACCTTGAAGCTGACTTTAAACCTGAAGGAGCGCAAGCGCCAACACGGCAGATCAAGCCAGCAACTCAGTGATCCACTGAATCTGTCGCGAAATTTCTTCCAGTTTTTCCTCGGGCACTTCCTGGCGCGCCTGTTTGAAACTGGCCAGCGTTTTCTGTCTCTGCCGTAAGAGACGCTGCCATTTGGCGAGGAATGTCGGACTGCGCGCCTGCATCTGCAATGGGCCGAAGTACAACTGTCGGGCGCTGTAGCTCACCGGGGCACCGCGCTCGGCGACGATGATTTCGTAGAAGAAACGGTTTTCCTGCAGCACTTCCTCATCGAGGATGCGGTAACCGTTATCCATCAGCCACCGGCGCAGGGGTTGCTCGCCGCCGTTGGGTTGCAGGATCAGCCGTTCGTGGCCGCGCAAACGCGCCTTGCCGCTGTCGAGAATGTCACGAATCGTCTCGCCGCCCATGCCGCACAGGCTGATCGCGGTAATCCCGTCGGACGGCTCGATCGCCGCCAGGCCACTGGCCAGACGCACAGTGATGAACGGCTGAAGATCGTTGTCGCGCACCGTGCGCACCGCGGCATGGAACGGTGTCTGCGCTACCTCGCCGGCCACCGCCGCAACGATGGCGCCACGGCGCAACAGGGCCACCGGCAGATAGCCGTGATCCGAGCCGATATCCGCCAACCGCGCGCCAGCCGGTACATGCGCCGCCACCCGCTCCAGTCGCATGGACAATGTGTGTTCGTTCAACTGCCGCCCTCTTCCCCAGCCATCGCCGGCGCTGCTGGCCGGACAAGGGGCGCGACTCTAGCGGGCGGTGGCGGGTATTTCAAATCCGGACGCGCGCGCCGGTGTTCCGACGTAGCTCGATGCAGAGGCGCATGCGTCGGCTATCCTCATGGCAGCCGGTCTACGAATCTGCGCGCAGCCCTGTCTCAAACCAACCCATGCACTCTTGGAAAAGATCAATCTTGAACACAGCCCTCGACGCGCTGCTGACCAGCGATTTCCTGACGTTACCGAAGCCATGATCGAGCGCGAGCAGCTTCACCGGCAAGGTTACGCGCTGCTGCGCGATGCGATCCCGGGGAATTGGCTCGCCGACCTGCGCGCGATATTCGATGCGAATGTGCAAGCATCGGAACACTGGCCGGTACCGCGCGGCATGGACTGGCGCCATTCGCTGCTGGACCTGGATGCAACGGTGCAAGCGGTGTGTCGCCTGCCGCAGGTTCTGACGGTGGCAGGCGAGTTGATCGGCGAACGCTTCTTCCTGTCCCAGGTCGAGGGTCGCGAACCGCTTGCCGGCGGAGGCCATCAGCAACTGCACCGCGACTTGTCGATCCAGCGGCCCGGCGACATGGTCAACGCCATCGCCTTTTTCGATGACTACGGCCCCGACAACGGCGCCACGCGCATCGTCCCGGGCAGTCACCGACCTTTACCACAACAGCCACCATTCGACCCCAACGACGAGACTGCTGTCGTGCAGCTTTCAGGGACGGCGGGGGACATTTTGCTGTTTTGACGTCGATCTGCTCCACGCGGGCAGTCGCAACGTGAATGGCGCACGTCGGCGCTCTATTCTGATCAACTATTGCGCGCAGGCGCTGTATAGGACGCAGCTGGAAACAGCGGGCTTGCGCGGTGTGCGAATGGACACCCGTGAGCAGTTTGATCCCGCATCGCTGCAACAGGCTCGCCAAATGGCTGCGACCCGGTTCTAATGCGCGCTTGATGGGCACATGCCCGGCTCCACTTCACCGAGTAGAAACATGAACCGCCAAAAGAAACTGCAGCAGTTGTTCAAGGAAAAGGCCAAAAAGGCCAGCGCCAAACTGGCGCCGAAAAAGCCCAAATACATCAGCAAGGCCGACCGCGCAAAGATGGCTGCCGAAGCGGCGGCCGAGCCGGTTGAGAGCAGCGAGAGCTGATTCTGCAATTCAGGTTTCGATCACACTCAGTCGGCTGAGACAGGCAGTCGGCACGCCAGCCACGCGCCCCAGAACAGACTGCTGAAGAAGCGCGTCGCCTGGCCAAATCCCGCCTTATGCAACAACGCCTGAACCGCTGCTTCGGAATGCGGCGGATCCGCGCCCTGCAGGATTTTCCCGAGCTTGGCGACCACCTCCTCAGCACTCGCGCCTTGCTGCCGCCATCTCTGCCCCCACGCCTGCAGCAATAACGGTTGGCTGGCATAGGCGTAATGATTGCCCGCCACAATCAGCGGTGCGCCCGGTTTCAGCCGCGCCTGGACCGAGCACAGGATGTGTTGTTTGGGTTCATCACCCTTGAGGTGATGAAGCACGCCGATCAATGTTGCCGCATCGAAGGATGGGGCGGCCGGCAAGTCATCGACATGCCCGAGATGCAGCTGCGTTCTGTGCAGTAATTCGTGGGCCTGCAATTGCTGCGTCGCGGCGTCCAGCATGGGTGCCGAAGGATCGACAGCGGTGAAACGCCAGTCCGGCTCCAGCGCGGCCATTGCGATGATTTCCTGCGCCGTACCCCCCGCGCCCACCACCAGCACGTTTGCCGCCCGCGCCGGGCCGAGCGTGGCCGCCAACATGCAAGCCGCCAGATCGTGACAGGCGTCGTAACCGGCCAGTGCGATACGGCTCTGTCTGGCGTACTCGCTGGCGCGCGAGGTGTCGAATTTTGCTGCAGGGTTGGTCGAGGATGAGGCCACGATGATTCTCCTTGTCGTTGGGGCACGCTACGCCGGGAAACGAGACAAGAAAAATCGAATCATTTCATAGGCCACATTCCTGCCGGGAATAGGGATCGGCTGTAGCTTATAACCGGCGAAATTCCCCGGTCATCCGCTGGAGTTCAGCAGGCTTGTGGAGCGGGTGGCGTTGTGATTGTCCGGGGGCAGTCAGATGCGGCGGGCCATGATCAATCCGAATTGCCGTTTATTGTTGCAGCCGCTAGCCTCAGCAACAGCCAAAAGCACAAATCAGAGACCCGCATGACGCTACGCCCCGCCACCGATGGTGACCAGACAACCCTCTTTGACTTGCATCGAGCAGTCTTTCGCGAGCACATCGAAAAAATATGGGGCTGGGATGAGAAGTGGCAACGGGCAAATTTCACAGCGGAATTCGCCTGCGCAGCCACTTCGATTATTGAACAAGATGGCCGGATTGTTGGATACGTGCAGATTCTGGACAAAGAAGATCGAATCCATGTTCAGAACATCGCTATTTCGCAGGCGTACCAAGGCAAAGGCATTGGCTCGCGCATTCTGAGGAACCTCCAGCTGCAAGCTGCTGCCCGCAAGGTGCCTTTGCAGTTGGGCGCTTTTCGCACGAACACATTGGCGCAGAAGCTCTATGAACGACTGGGCTTTCGCCGGACTGGCACAACCGACACGCATATCGAAATGTCATGGACCGGCGCCTGACAGTCAGCAGCCGTGATCCGAATCCCTCGGCGTAAAAGACCTTCCCTGACTCAACCTGCAAGGACATTCAATGACACGCTCGCTGCAGTTCGAACAAGTCGACGTATTCGCCGATCACCCCTACGAAGGTAATGCGCTGGCCGTGGTGGTGGATGCAGATGGGCTGACGACCGAGCAGATGCAGGCGTTCGCCCGCTGGACGCAACTCAGTGAGACCACTTTTCTATTGAAGCCCGAGGCGCCGGACGCGCACTACCGTGTCCGAATCTTTACACCGTTGCGAGAGTTGCCCTTCGCTGGGCATCCCACCCTGGGCAGCTGCAAAGTGTGGCTCGCGCAGAACAACGACCATGAGCAGGTCGAGATTATTCAGGAGTGCCCGGCGGGCTTGATTCGGGTACGCAAACAAGGTGCGCAACTGGCGTTCTCCGCGCCACCATTGGTGCGCAGCGGGCCGCTGGAGGCAACGACGCTCAACCTGATCGAACAAGCACTCGGCCTCTCCACCGGGCAGATCCGCGCGAGCCAATGGGTCGATAACGGCCCGGGTTGGGCGGGCGTGTTGTTGGCGAGTCGCGAAGACGTGTTGGCGATCAAGCCTGATTACGCGGCGCTGCGGGGGCTGAATGTCGGGGTTATTGCGCCGTGGGTGGGTCCAGACGCTGAAACGGACGTGGAAGTCAGAGCCTTCATGGGCGAGGAATGCGCCGAGGACGCCGTCACCGGCAGCCTCAATGCGAGCCTGGCTCAGTGGCTGATCGGCTCAGGCATCCTTGGCGACCGCTACACCGTGAGCCAAGGCACCGCCATCGGCCGCCGCGGCCGATTGCACATCCAGAGCGTGGACGGCACCGTCTGGGTCGGCGGTGCCGTTCAGCACTGCATTTCCGGCCGGGTGGTATTTTGATGAGCCATGGATGCCAGGCTGCGGCATTATGAGGACAACCACAGCAAAACACGCACGCCCCCGCCCTGCTAACCGGAAATTTTCCGCCGTGCCCGGTTCGATCACCTAACCTCATAGATTGTGTGATCAACGAGAACCGGCCCCTCCGATGCGCAACACATTGAAGGCATTGTTTTTTGTCGCGCTGACCGTGCTCGCTGCGGGCAGTTCGCTGCTGTGCGCGGCGGATTTGCCGGCGCCCTCGGCGACCACTGCGGCGCCGCTGGTGGAGGTCTCGCAAAGTGATCTGCAAGCCTTGCAATTGCGTCTCGACGGACTGAAGCAGCAGATTTCCGCCGCCAACAATTACAACCAGCTCGAAGGCCCGCAGGACCGGGTGCAGACGTTCATTCTGGATGTCGATCGGTTGTCCGCATCGTTGTTGCCGCAGCAGGCGCAACTGGCGGTGCAACTGGGGGTGCTCGGCGCCGCACCGGATACGCAGATTGCCGCCGAACAGGCGGAAATCGCCGCACAACGGGCGCAGCTCAACGAGCAAAAAAACAAGGTCGATGCCACGCTCAAAAGCCTTGCCGCGCTCAAGCAGAGCGCAGCCGAGCTGATCACGCAAATTGCCGGGATTCGCCGCACATTGCTCGAAAGCGAACTGACGCTGCGCACCGACAGCATTCTGAGCCCGGCCTTCTGGTCGCCGCTGGTGGTGCCGGAACCGGATGATCGTCAGCGCCTGAAGTTTTTCATCGATCAGGTGAACCTCACCTGGGCCACCGTCTGGGCCCCGGGGGAACGGTTTTTCACCTGTGTGCTGGTGCTGCTGGCGCTGGCTTTCTGGACGGTCGGCCGCCGACTCGCCGAACGTGGCCTGACCTGGCTGTGCATCCACCGCATGCCGGAAGGTCGCCTGCGTCGCAGCGCGCTGGCCTTCGCCTCGGCGCTGGCGACCCTGGGCACCACAGCCATCGCCCTGCACCTGCTGTTCTATGCCTGCACCCGTCACGAGCCGTTGACGCCAGTGCTGCAGACTTTTTCCGAAGAATTCGAAAAAGCCGTTTACGCCTGCGTCCTGATCACCGCGTTGAGCCGCGCACTGCTGTCGACCCAGCATCCTTCATGGCGGCTGCCGGCGATGGCCGATTCGGTGGCGCTGGCGTTGCGCCCCTATCCGAGGATTCTCGCCGCCACCCTGCTGGTGCTGGTGACGCTGGTGCAAGTCAGCAACGCCACCGGCATGAGCAGCCAGATCGTGATCGCCCAGCGCGGGGTGATCGCCATCGTGGTGATCGTGATTCTGGTGCCGTTGCTGTTGCGCGTCGGCAAAGTGCGCAAGGCGTTGATCATCGCCAATGAACCGGAGGCCGCCAGCACGTTTGCCGGAGCGATCTACAGCATCGCCACGGTGTGCATGGGCGTGTCGGCGCTGGCCTTGCTCACCGGCTACGTGTCGCTGGCCCGCTTCATCACTTTTGAGCTGGTATGGGCCTATATCGTGCTGGCCGGGTTCTATTTACTGGTGCAAGTGGTCAAGGACGCCTGCGAGTACCTGTTCTCGCCGCGCTACTCGGCGGGCAAGACGCTCAAGCAGACTTTGGGCCTGGGCGACCGGCGGCTGGAACAGATCTCGATTGTGCTGTCCGGTGCCAGCCGCGCCGGGCTGTTGCTGCTGGCGGTCATCACCTTGTTCGTCGGCGGCATCGGCACCACGTTCGGGCAACTGACCAGCAATGTCCTGGGCATTCTCGGTGGCGCCGGCTTGCGCAAGCTGAACATCGTCCCTGCGCACCTGATCAATGCCGTGCTGGCGCTGCTGATCGGTATCTACCTGATCCGCGCCCTGCGCCGCTGGCTCGACAACGAATTCCTGCCCAAGACCGACATGGATCCGGGCATGTGCGCGTCGCTGAGCACGCTGTTTTCCAACATCGGTTATGCCACGGTCATTCTCCTGACGCTGTCGTCACTGGGCGTGCGCTGGACCAATCTGGCGTGGATCGTCAGTGCGTTGTCGGTGGGGATCGGTTTCGGCTTGCAGGAAATCGTCAAGAACTTCGTCTCCGGGCTGATCCTGCTCACCGAGCGCCCGGTGAAGGTTGGCGACCTGATCAGCATCAGCGGCGTCGAAGGCGATATCCGCCGGATCAACGTGCGCGCCACGGAAATCCAGCTCAGCGACCGCTCCATCGTGATCGTGCCCAACTCACAATTGATTTCGCAGAACCTGCGCAACGTCACCCTCGGCGGCAGCGCCCAGGGGGTGGCGAGCCTGGAGCTGATGTTCCCGCTGGACATCGACCCGGAACAGGTCAAGGAACTGCTGCTGAACACCTACCGCGAAAACGAAAACATCCTCGACAAACCGGCGTCGTACGTGCGCTTCAGCAAACTCTCGCCCGATGGCATCACCTTGACGGTGACGGGCTATGTCGGCAGCCCACGGATCGTCGGCGGGACCAAGAGTGATCTGCTGTTCGAGATTCTCAAGCGGTTGGGGGATGAGGGGATTGCGCTGGCGAAACCGGCGTCGAGCCCGTGACCCCTAAAAGGTTTTGCGGTGTACACGGACTTGGTTACTGGCCGAG
The DNA here is from genome assembly GCF_014060985.1 of Pseudomonas sp. MD195_PC81_125. Classification (NCBI taxonomy): domain Bacteria; kingdom Pseudomonadati; phylum Pseudomonadota; class Gammaproteobacteria; order Pseudomonadales; family Pseudomonadaceae; genus Pseudomonas; species Pseudomonas sp. MD195_PC81_125. The sequence goes on along the minus strand of NZ_JABULD010000702.1, from coordinate 56 downwards.
ATTACTGTGGGAGCTGGCTTGCCAGCGATGGCGGTGCGTCAGTCTGCACGGGGGGG
>NZ_JABULD010000426.1:0-1939 GCF_014060985.1 Pseudomonas sp. MD195_PC81_125 | reverse complement strand
GAATGCGCCGTTCAGATCGACCAGATGCAGACGGCGGCAACCGCCCTCCACCCACTTGGCAGCCATGCTCACCGGGTCCTCGGAGAACACTGTGGAATCTTCCATGCGGCCCTGGCGCAGACGTACGCAGGCACCGTCTTTAAGATCGATAGCGGGAATAATCAGCATCTGGCAAACCTTCAAATTTGAATGTTCAGCTTGGCTCGGAAATCAGTTTTTCTCGAGCGCCCACAGGTCGCTTTCGATGCTTTCAAACCGCTCTTTGAGGTGGGTCTGCACATCGAAAATCGCCCTGTTGTAATAGTGCGGAGCAATTTCGCGGGTAAACAGCTCAAGAATTTCCGCCGCTTCGAACGAACCCAGGTCGAGTTCGAACCGATCCTCCATGAATCGCTGAATCTTGCGATTGGCCTCGCTCTCCTGTTCGGGAGTGAGGGTCAGGACCGGCGGCTTGGATTTCCTGGCAGCCATTTACCAGCGACCGTCCCACGCGGCGAAGTTCTGCAGCAATTGCAGGCCATGGGTATGGCTCTTCTCCGGGTGGAACTGCACGGCGAAACGCGAGCCATCGGCCAGCGCGGCAGCGAAATCGAGCCCGTAATGACCGCTACCGACTACCTGCCGCGCGTTGGCGGCGGCGATGTAGTAGCTGTGCACGAAGTAGAAACGCGCCATGTCCGGAATATCGTGCCACAGCGGGTGACTGACCTTCTGCTGCACCTCGTTCCAGCCCATGTGCGGGACTTTCAGATGCTCGCCGTCTTCATGCAGGTCTTTGCCGAAGAACTTCACCGCGCCCGGGAACAGGCCGATGCAGTCGACGCCGTCGTTCTCTTCGCTGCTGTCGAGCAGGGCTTGCATGCCGACACAGATGCCGAGGAACGGACGATCCTGGCTGACTTCACGCACCAGCGCGTCGAAACCGAGGCGACGGATCTCCGCCATGCAGTCGCGAATCGCGCCAACGCCCGGGAATACCACGCGGTCGGCTTCACGGATCACGTCCGCATCGCTGGTGATCAGCACCTTGCCGGCGCCCACGTGCTCGAGGGCCTTGGCCACCGAGTGCAGGTTGCCCATGCCGTAGTCGATAACTGCAACCGTCTGCATTACAGAACGCCTTTGGTCGATGGCATCTGCCCGGCCATGCGCTCATCCAGCTCGACGGCCATGCGCAGCGCGCGGCCGAATGCCTTGAACACGGTTTCGATCTGGTGGTGGGTATTGGTGCCACGCAGGTTGTCGATGTGCAGGCTGACCAGCGCGTGGTTGACGAAGCCCTGGAAGAATTCCTGGAACAGGTCGACGTCGAAGCCGCCCACGGTGGCGCGGGTGTACGGCACGTGCATCTGCAGGCCCGGGCGACCGGAGAAGTCGATCACCACGCGCGACAGCGCTTCATCGAGCGGCACGTAGGCGTGACCGTAGCGACGGATGCCTTTCTTGTCGCCGATGGCTTTGGCGAAGGCCTGGCCGAGGGTGATACCGACGTCTTCCACGGTATGGTGGTCGTCGATATGCAGATCGCCCTTGCATTCAATATCCAGGTCGATCAACCCGTGACGGGCGATCTGATCCAGCATGTGCTCAAGAAAAGGAACACCGATATCGAATCGGGCCTTTCCGGTGCCATCAAGGTTGATCGAGGCTTTGATCTGGGTTTCCAGAGTGTCGCGCTCGACAGACGCCTTACGTTCGGCCATCACCAGCTCCGCAAAATCATTGGGCGAAAAAGGCAGCCATTATAGGCACGCGGGGCCGAAACAGAAACACGCGACGTGATATGCCTGACGGACAGAAGGCCCGGCTGTCGCGGGTAGACATGTCCATACAAGCCATTACAGGCACCCCGAAAACAAATGTGGGAGCGAGCCTGCTCGCGAACGCGGTGAGTCAGCCAACACTTATGGCAACTGACCGTCCGTCTTCGCGAGCAGGC
>NZ_JABULD010000211.1:0-21305 GCF_014060985.1 Pseudomonas sp. MD195_PC81_125 | reverse complement strand
GGGCTTTCGTTTAAGCGAGGTTCAATTCACGCCGCTTCAGTCTTGCGGTTCTGCTCGACCTTGCCCAGGTAGGCCGCCAGTTTCTCCTGCTCGGCCGGGGTGGTGAACAGGCCCAGTTTGCTGCGACGCCACAGAATATCGTGCGCCGTGGTCGCCCATTCTTCGCTGCACAGGTAGTCAACCTCACGGGTATAGAGCCCGCCGCCGAGGTGTTCGCCCATGTCGGCCAGCGTTTCCACGCCTTCGAGCATGCGCCAGGTGCGGCTGCCGTAGGTGGTGGCCCAGCGGCGGGCGATTTCGCTCGGGACGAAGTCGAACTTGTCGCGGATCTGTGCGCTCAAGGCTTGCGGGGTGGTCATGTCTTCACCGCCGGGCAGGGTCGCGGCAGCGGTCCAGCTTGGGCGCATCTGGGTAAAGTACGGCATCAACTGGGCCATCGCCGACTCTGCGAGCTTGCGGTAGGTGGTCAGCTTGCCGCCGAACACCGACAGCAGCGGTGCCTCTTCACCGCCGCCAGACAGGGCCAGGGTGTAGTCGCGGGTCACGGCCGACGGGTTGTCGGATTCGTCATTGCACAGCGGGCGCACGCCCGAGTAGCTGTGCTGGATGTCGTCGCGACTGATCTGCTTCTTGAAGTGGGCGTTGACCACTTTCAGCAGGTAATCGGTTTCGCCGTCGGTGATTGCAACTTTCGCCGGATCGCCGGTGTACTCACGGTCGGTGGTGCCGATCAGAGTGAAGTGGTTCAGGTACGGAATGGTGAAAACGATGCGCTGATCTTCGTTTTGCAGGATATGCGCGTGATCGCCTTCGTACAGCTTCGGCACAATGATGTGGCTGCCCTGAATCAGGCGAATGCCGTACGGCGACTCCATTTTCAGGTCGTCACGGATGAACTTGGCGACCCATGGACCGGCGGCGTTCACCAGCGCTTTGGCGGTGATCGAAAACAGGCTGCCATCGGCGCGTTCCAGGTTCAGGTGCCACAGGCCCTTGGCGCGGCGGGCGCTGACACAACGGGTCTGGGTGTGAATGTGCGCGCCGTGTTCACGGGCAGCCATCGCATTCAACACAACGAGGCGGGCGTCATCGACCCAGCAGTCGGAGTATTCGAAGCCTTTCTTGATTTCGCTTTTCAGTGCGCTGTCGGCGCCGAACTTCAGGCTTTTCGAACCTGGCAGCTTTTCGCGCTTGCCGAGGTTGTCATAAAGGAACAGGCCCGCGCGGATCATCCACGCCGGACGCAGGTGCGGGCGATGCGGCAGCACAAATCGCATCGGCTTGACGATGTGTGGCGCCTTGGCCAGCAGCACTTCGCGCTCGGCCAGTGCTTCACGCACCAGACGAAATTCGTAATGTTCGAGGTAGCGCAGGCCACCGTGGATCAGCTTGCTGCTGGCCGACGAAGTGTGGCTGGCCAGGTCATCCTTTTCGCAAAGGAACACCGAAAGACCGCGACCGGCGGCATCCGCTGCAATCCCCACGCCATTGATCCCGCCGCCAATCACGGCAACATCGTAAATCTCGGCAATCGGGGGCGTACGCAAGGTAGAGGTGGACATCGGCTGGCCTCGGGCTCTTTTGATTTTCTGTCTTTGAAATCGAACATAAATGTTCATTTGCGAAAATGGTAGCCCATAAAGACGCGCGCAGCCAGTCGCCTTCGATTGAAAAAACTCATCGAAGGGCGGCTAAGAGAAAATTTTCGAACATTATTGAGGCAGGGATGCTCTCTGTGGCGAGGGGATTTATCCCCGATGGGCCGCGTAGCGGCCCCTCAATGTTGGATATCAGGCACACCGCATTGGGTGGTTTTGGGACTGCTTCGCAGCCCATCGGGGATAAATCCCCTCGCCACAGGGGAATGTCGACGGGGTTAAACGACTTCCAGACGAATCTTGTGCTGGCTCAGCAACTGCGCCAGCGCCGGCACGGGTTGCTGATCGGTCACCAGGCAGTCAATCAGGCTGATCGGACCGAGGCGGATCATCGCGTTACGCCCGAACTTGCTGGAGTCCGCCGCCAGAATCACCTGCCGCGCGTTGGCGATGATCGCTTGCGACACGCGCACTTCCTGATAATCGAAGTCGAGCAGGCTGCCGTCTTCGTCGATGCCGCTGATGCCCACCAGCGCAAAATCGACCTTGAACTGATTGATGAAATCCACGCTCGCCTGACCCACCACGCCGCCGTCACGGCGCACGTTGCCGCCGGTCAGCAGCACATCGAAATCATCCTTGGCACTGAGCATCGAGGCGACGTGCAGGTTGTTGGTGATGATCTTCAGATGGTTGTGATTGAGCAGGGCGCGGGCAATCGATTCGGTGGTGGTGCCGATGTTGATGAACAGCGAAGCGTGATCGGGGATCTGCGCGGCGATGGCTTCGCCGATGCGTTGTTTTTTCGTCGCGCATCTGATCGGCGCGCATCGCATAGGCGGTGTTTTCGACGCTGGAATCGTAGGCCGCGCCGCCATGGTAGCGACGCAACAGATTGGCTTCCGCGAGCTGATTGATGTCGCGGCGGATGGTTTGCGGGGTGACAACGAACAGCGTGGCCATTTCCTCGATGCTCACATAGCCGCGTTCGCGGACCAGCTCGAGGATTTGCTGCTGACGGGGAGGCAGATTCATGGGGCTTCCTTTGGGCTGCCGTGCAAAATTTGCCCATGATGACGCAGGAATCTCCTCCCGACCAGTTTCCAAACAACGTGAAAGCTACTGCGCTCGGCAATCCTGCGTTAAAAACAGGCTCGGACTGCTCATTTACAAACCCGTAAACTCCGCGTCCTCGCCTGTTTTTGCCTTGTCTTGCCTTCGCTCGCTACGCTTTCACGCTGTTTGGACAGCTTAAGTCAGTCCTCAGACTGGCTTATTCAGCGTCTTCACGCGCCCAGTCACGGGTGCGGCTGACGGCTTTTTTTCCAGCCTTTGTACAGTTTCTCTTTCTCGACTTCGTCCAGGCTCGGTTCGAACTCGCGCTCGATTACCGCTTTGCCGCGCAGTTCTTCCAGGCTGCCCCAGAAACCGCACGCCAGACCGGCCAGATACGCCGCGCCCAGCGCCGTGGTTTCGCGCATTTGCGGGCGCTCGACCTGGGTGCCGAGGATGTCGGCCTGGAACTGCATGAGGAAGTTGTTCGCCACCGCGCCGCCGTCCACGCGCAAGGCCTTGAGGCGTTCACCGGAGTCCTGTTGCATGGCGTCGAGCACGTCGCGGGTCTGGTAGGCGATCGATTCCAGCGCGGCGCGGATGATGTGATCCACGCGTACGCCGCGCGTCAGGCCGAACAGTGCGCCACGGGCATACGGGTCCCAGTAGGGAGCGCCCAGACCGGTGAACGCCGGTACCAGGTACACGCCGTTGCTGTCCTTCACTTTATTGGCGAAGTATTCGGTGTCATGAGCGTCGTTGACGATCTTCAGTTCATCGCGCAGCCACTGCACGGTCGAGCCACCGTTGAAGACTGCGCCTTCCAGGGCGTAAGCCACTTCACCACGCGGGCCGCAAGCGATGGTGGTGAGCATGCCGTGCTGCGATTTCACCGCTTTGTCGCCGGTGTTCATCAGCAGGAAGCAGCCAGTGCCGTAGGTGTTTTTTGCCTGGCCCGGCTCGACGCACATCTGGCCGAACAGTGCCGCTTGCTGGTCACCGGCGATCCCGCCGATGGCGATCCCGCTTTTGGTGCGACCATAGATTTCCGAAGACGCTTTCACTTCCGGAAGCATCTCGCGCGGGATGTCGAGGATTTCCAGCATCTTCGAATCCCACTCCAGCGAGTGGATGTTGAAGAGCATGGTGCGCGAGGCGTTGGTGTAGTCGGTGACGTGCACTTTGCCGCCGGTGAATTTCCAGATCAGCCAGCTGTCGACGGTGCCGAACAGCAGTTCGCCGTTGCGCGCACGTTCGCGGCTGCCTTCGACGTTGTCGAGGATCCACTTCAGTTTGGTGCCGGAGAAGTACGGGTCGGTGACCAGACCGGTGTTGTCGCGGATGTAGTCTTCATGGCCATCGCGCTTGAGCTGCTGGCAGATCTCGGTGCTGCGGCGGCACTGCCAGACGATGGCGTTGTACACCGGACGGCCAGTGGTCTTGTCCCAGACCACGGTGGTTTCACGCTGGTTGGTGATACCGATGGCGGCGACTTGATCGTGATGCAGACCGGCCTGGGCCAGCGCTTCGACCATCACCGCGCTCTGGGTGGCAAAGATTTCCATCGGATCGTGTTCGACCCAACCGGCTTGCGGGTAATGCTGGGCGAATTCGCGCTGGGCGGTGCAGACCACGTTCGCGTCGCGGTCGAAGATGATCGCGCGGGAGCTGGTCGTACCCTGATCGAGGGCAATGATGTAGTTCTTATTCTGAATGTCGGTCATGTCGATTGCCTTGGACGAAATAAGGGAGAGTGGGCCGTGGCGCGGGTTCTGAATGGGCAGGAACCCGCGCCGACTGTTTCAAGAAGTTCTTGGTTTGCCGTCAATGGCCGGTTCTGCATCCTTTGTAGCAGGTGTGGCGCCGGTCAGGTGACGGGCAATGAGCCCGCGATACCCGGCAGCGCCGAGGCAGGCACCGACAATCGGTGCAAAAATCGGTATCAGGAAGTACGGAATATCGCGGCCGCCAGTGAAGGAAATTTCACCCCAGCCGGCGAAGAAAGTCATCAGTTTCGGACCGAAGTCACGGGCCGGGTTCATCGCAAAACCGGTCAGCGGGCCCATCGAACTGCCGATCACGGCAATCAGCAAACCGATCAGCAGCGGGGCCATCGGGCCTTTCGGCAGGCCGTTGTTGTCGTCGGTCAGGGCCATGATCACGCCCATCAGGATCGCGGTGATGATCATCTCGACCAGGAACGCCTGGGCGGTGGACAGCACTGGATTGGGGAACGTCGAGAACACCGAGGCCAATTCGAGGCTGGCGGCGGTGCCACGCACCATGTGGTGAGTTTGTTCGTAATCGAAGAATAGATTGCTGTACAGCGTGTAAACCAACAGCGCGCCGCAGAAGGCGCCAGCGATCTGCGACAGGATATAGAACGGCAGTTTGCGCTTTTCGAAGTCGGCGAAAATGCTCAGGGCGATACTCACGGCAGGGTTCAGGTGCGCGCCGGAAACGCCGGCGGTCAGGTAGATCGCCATGCTCACGCCGACGCCCCAGATGATGCTGATTTCCCACAGGCCGAAGCTGGCGCCCGCGACTTTGAGCGCGGCGACACAGCCGGTGCCGAAAAAGATCAGAAGTGCAGTCCCCAGAAACTCGGCCAGGCATTGGCCGGAAAGCGATGGTTGCTGTAAAGCAGTTGTCATTGAAAACCTCGGTTTTTGTTGTTGTCTGGCGCGTTTGCCGTCAGGGCAAGGCGCGATTTTCCCCGAGGCAGGATCCCCATCCTGTTCCCGGTTTACTGCTGGGTGCTGCGGTGACGATAATTCTTACATTATTCAGATTCGAAAAAATATAGACAAGAAACAAACCTGTCAAAGGTCGAAAGTGAACCATCGGTCACAATTCAACTATCAACCTGCTGAATGGTCCTGCCGATGGCGGCGGCGATAGCCTGGCGGCTCACGCGCAAAGCCCGGAAAACGGGGCTTGCGCTAGAGCCTTTTGCGCTGTGATGACCTAGAATCCGGCGCAGGATTTTTCTGTTGATGCCGAGCCTGGAGCTGCCATGACCCCTGCGTTGGACTTGTTGAAAAAAGTTCGTGCCGAACATCGCGTGCACAGTTACGAACATGACCCAAAGGCCGCGTCCTACGGGCTGGAGGCCGCAGAGAAACTGGCGCTGGAGCCGGCGCAGGTGTTCAAGACGTTGCTCGCTGCCAGCGAAAAAGGTGAATTGCTGGTGGCGGTGGTACCGGTCGTCGGAAGCCTTGATCTCAAGGGGCTGGCACACGCGGCGGGCGTGAAGAAAGTCGAAATGGCTGACCCGGCTGCGGCGCAACGCTCCACCGGTTACCTGCTGGGCGGGATCAGTCCGCTGGGGCAGAAGAAGCGTCTGCGCACCTTCATCGATAACTCGGCTCAGGGTTTTGCGACTATTTATGTCAGTGCTGGCCGACGCGGCCTGGAGGTCGAGTTGGCGCCCGCCGTACTCGCCGAGCACACCCAGGGCAAATTTGCCGACATCGGTCGGGTGTAACGCTGAATTCTGTATGAAGAAAATTGGCCGGTTCTGTCACTGGCGCTGATCCGGCCCGCGCCGCATGCTCTGCCCACGGACTTAGGGAGAAGGTTATGCAGCTTGAGTTTCATCAGGTCGACGCGTTCAGTGATCGACCGTTCAGTGGCAATCCGGCGATGGTGTATCGGCTCGACGCATGGCTTGCGGATGAGTTGATGCAGAAGATCGCCGCCGAACACAATCTGGCGGAAACCGCGTTCGTGGTGCGTGAAGGCGCCGCGTGGCACATCCGCTGGTTCACTCCGACCACCGAAGTGCCGTTGTGCGGGCATGCGACGCTGGCGAGTGCCTACGTGTTGTTCGAGGTCTACAAAGAAAACGTCGAGCGTCTGGATTTCACCTGCAAGTCCGGGCCGTTGAGCGTCAGCCGCGAAGGCGATCGCCTGTGGCTGGACTTTCCGTCGATCGTGCCATCAGCGATTGGCGTGACGCTGGATGTCGAGCGGGCGCTGGGTGTCGAGGCGGTGGATGTGCTCGGTTCCAACGAGTTGTTCGTGGTACTGGAGTCGGAGCAGGCAGTGCTCGACTGCAAACCGGACATGGTAGCGCTGGCGAAACTGCCGTGGCTTGGCGCCATCGTGACAGCGCGCGGCAATCAGCATGATTTTGTCTCGCGTTATTTCGCCCCGGCAATCGGCATCAACGAAGATCCGGTGACCGGTTCGACGCATTGCAGCTTGATTCCCTACTGGTCGAAACGTCTGGGCAAATCCAGCTTGACCGCGTGCCAGCGTTCGGCGCGGGGCGGGGAGTTGTTCTGTCGGCTGGAAGGCGAGCGGGTGAAGATCGGCGGCAATGCGACGCTGGTTGCCAGCGGCACGCTGATCCTCGGTTAACGCAAAACTTTGTTGGAGTGAGCCTTTGTAGTGAGAGGATTTATCCCCGATGGGCTGAGCAGCAGCCCCAAACCATTACTTGCACAGTGCCAGGCACTCCGCGGTGCAGGCTAAAGGGCCGCTTCGCGCCCCATCGGGGGATAAATCCCCTCACCACAAAAAAACCTCCACACTCCGATGTTCTGTTTGATCAGAGGGCGGTGCTGTAGCGGCGGACGCCGTTTTCCACTGCCGGGATTTGTGCGGCGGTGCTGCCCGATGCCTGGAACAGGACCAGGTGTTCTGCAGCAACCCGGATCCCGACATCCGCGCCCACCTGATGGTCGGCATGGCTGGGGAAGATCGATTCCAGCTGCGCGCCGGTCGGCAGTTGCAGGCGATACAGGGTCGAGGCACCGAGGAAGGTCTTGCCGACAATGCGTGCTTTCAACGCGCTGTCCGGCGCATAAACGATGTCATCCGGACGCAGCAACACATCCACCGCGCCGCCCACCGGCCAGGTATAGGCCCGGTTGCCGCGCAGTTCGCCGAGTTCGGTCTGCACCGATTCCGGGCTGCCGAGCTGACCGCGAATGAAATAACCCTGACCAATGAAACTGGCCACAAACGGCGTCGCCGGCTCGTGGTAGAGATTGTAGGGTGTGTCCCACTGTTCCAGCCGACCTTCCTTGAATACGCCAACGTGATCGCTCACGGCGAAGGCTTCTTCCTGGTCGTGGGTCACCAGAATCGCACTGGTGCCACGGGCCTTGAGAATGTCGCGCACTTCGTGGCTGAGCTTGCGCCGCAGTTCGCCATCGAGGTTGGAGAACGGTTCGTCGAGCAGCAGCAGTTGCGGTTCCGGCGCCAGGGCGCGGGCGAGGGCGACGCGTTGTTGCTGGCCGCCGGAGAGCTCGTGCGGGAAGCGTTTGCCGAGGTTCTTCAGGTTGACCAGTTCCAGCAGCTCTTCGGTAACGCGCGCCTTGTTCGGGTGCTTGCGGATGCCGAAGGCGATGTTGTCCGCGACGCTGAGGTGCGGGAACAGTGCGTAGTCCTGGAACACCATGCCGATTCGGCGTTTCTCCGGGGCCAGAGTGAAACCGGCGCTGGAAATGGTTTCGCCGCCCAGAGTGATTTCCCCTTCGTGCACCGGTTCAAAACCGGCAATCGCGCGCAGGGTGGTGGTCTTGCCGCAGCCGGACGAGCCGAGCAGGCAGCCGATGTCGCCGGCGTTGAGGTGCAGATTGAGGTTCTGCACCACGCGTTGATCTTGGTAGCCGCAAGCGAGGTTGCGCAGGTTCAGCAGTAATTCATGACTCATGCGTGGTGATATGCCGGTTCGACGAGGAACTCGAGCAGGGCCTTCTGTGCGTGGAGACGGTTTTCTGCCTGATCCCAGGCAACGGAGCGCGGGTCATCGAGCAGGTCGAGGCTGATTTCTTCACCGCGGTGCGCTGGCAGGCAGTGCATGAACAGCACATCTTCAGCCGCCAGATCGAGCAGGGCGCGGGTCACCTGGAACGGTGCAAACAGCTTCAGGCGCTTGGCAGTTTCCTCTTCCTGACCCATCGAAGTCCAGACGTCAGTGCTCACCAGGTGCGCACCGCGCACGGCGTCTTGCGGATCACGGACGATGGTCACGCGATCGCCGGCGCGGGCGACGAACTCAGGATTGGGCTCGTAGCCTTGCGGGCAGGCAACGCGCAACTGGAAGTCGAACTGGATCGCCGCTTCTATATAGCTGTTGCACATGTTGTTGCCGTCGCCGATCCACGCCACGGTCTTGCCCTGAATCGAGCCACGGTGTTCGAGGAAGGTCTGCATGTCGGCCAGCAACTGGCACGGGTGCAGGTCATCGGACAGGCCGTTGATCACCGGCACGCGCGAGTTGGCGGCGAATTCGGTCAGGGTGCTGTGGGCAAAGGTACGGATCATCACCGCATCGAGCATGCTCGACATGACGATGGCGCAGTCGCCAATCGGTTCGCCACGGCCCAGTTGGGTGTCACGCGGCGACAGGAAGATCGCCTGGCCACCGAGCTGGATCATGCCGGCCTCGAAGGAGATCCGGGTACGGGTCGAGGATTTCTCGAAGATCATCCCCAGGACGCGGTTTTTCAGCGGCTCGAACAGTACGCCGCGGTTACGCAGGTCCTTGAGCTCAACGCCTCGACGGATCACGCTGACCAGCTCTTCGGGCGTGCAATCCATCAGGGAGAGAAAGTGCCTTGCGCTCATCATTGACTACCTTTTTGTTACAAACCGCAGATGCTCAAAGCCTTGTTTAACGGAACAACGGGCGAGACCTGCGGCGTAAGCCGCACGGGGCGACGAAATAGGGGAAGGCGCGATATTGACACTAAATGTCGCGTTACGCCAATAGGCTACGGATTTTGCGGGACTCGGAGGATGTTTCGTATCTTGCTGGCGGACATATGAAGACCGGTTCAAGGCCGCAGCGAGGCTCTTTGTACACCGGCCTTGCAGGGCTTGGCAATCGAGTGTGGCGGGGATCGAGTCGCCTGAGTCGGTTTACGACCGTGGCGCCATGCCATCACTTGGTCGGATGCTCGGACTGAAACATTTGCTAAAGCAAAGTGCTGGGTTATAAATAAGTTTCGAGCGACGCAGGAAGCCTCCGCATGGAATCGAAAGAAAAACTGTTAATGGAACTGCTGGGTCACACGGCTCGCTCATTGACCCATCTCACCGCGTCGGTGACTTCAATGTCCTTCGAACTGCTGCGCAGCGAAGACGAAGTGGTCAAGACCGCCGGCCGTCACATGATCGATCGCATGGCGACCATCAGTGCCGGGCTCGACGAGCACTGGCGACTGATCGGCGAACTCACCGGCGTGCACGTCGCCCACGAGCAGATCGAAACCATTCAGGAAATTCAGCTGGCCGCGCCGCCGCAGCTGCCGTCGAATTGATCATGGCGGCTTATCGGCTCGCCTGATAACCGTCGATTCACAGGACAAACGTCGCTGGCGCAGGATCTGCGCGGGGGCCATAGTTTTGTTCCCGCAGGCATGCCCGTTGCCTGCCCAGAACAAGACAGAGACTGGCCATGACCAAGACTCTCCATCACCGTGCCTGCCACCTGTGTGAAGCCATTTGCGGCCTGACCATCGAGACCACCGAAACCGATGGCAACGTTGCGATCACCTCGATCAAGGGTGACGCGCTCGACACCTTCAGTCGCGGGCACATCTGCCCCAAGGCCGTGGCCCTGCAAGACATCCAGAATGACCCCGATCGCCTGCGTCAGCCGATGCGCCGGGTCGCAGCGAATGGCTGCCGATCGAGTGGGACGAGGCCTTTGCACTGGTGGCCGAGCGTCTGGCGGCGATTCAGGAGCGTCACGGGCAGAATGCGGTGGCGGTCTACCAGGGCAACCCGAGCGTGCACAACTATGGGCTGATGACTCACAGCAACTACTTTCTCGGCTTGCTGAAGACGCGCAATCGCTTCTCGGCGACTTCGGTCGATCAGTTGCCGCATCACCTGAGCAGTTACCTGATGTACGGCCATGGCTTGCTGCTGCCGATCCCGGACATCGATCACACCGATTTCATGTTGATCCTCGGCGGCAACCCGCTGGCGTCCAACGGCAGCATCATGACCGTGCCGGATGTCGAGAAACGCCTGAAGGCGATTCAGGCCCGCGGCGGCAAAGTGGTGGTGGTCGATCCACGGCGCAGCGAAACGGCGGCCATCGCCGATCAGCACCTGTTCGTGCGGCCTGGTGGCGACGCGGCGCTTTTGTTCGGGGTGCTCAACACCTTGTTCAGCGAAGGCCTGACCCGTGACAGCCACTTGCCGGTTGATGGCCTTGATGAAGTGCGCGCAGCCGTCGCAACCTTCACTGCCGAAGCCATGAGTCCGCTGTGTGCGGTGCCGGCCGAGCAGATCCGCCAACTGGCGCGGGATTTCGCTGCCGCCCCGAGTGCGGTGTGCTACGGGCGTATGGGCGTTTCGACCCAGGCGTTCGGCACCTTGTGTCATTGGGTGGTGCAGTTGATCAATCTGGTCACCGGCAACCTTGACCGGGTGGGCGGCGCGTTGTGCACCGAGCCGGCGGTGGATCTGGTGGCGTCGACCTCGGGCGGGCATTTCAACAAATGGCAGAGCCGGGTGTCCGGACGGCCCGAATACGGCGGCGAGCTGCCGGTGTCGGCGCTGGCCGAAGAGATGCTCACTGAAGGCGAAGGGCAGATCCGCGCGCTGATCACGGTGGCCGGCAATCCGGTGTTGTCGACGCCCAACGGCCGGCAACTGGAGCAGGCGCTGGACGGTCTGGAGTTCATGCTCAGCATCGACCTGTACATCAACGAAACCACGCGTTACGCCGACCTGATCCTGCCGTCGACCTCGGCGCTGGAGAACGATCACTACGACACTACGTTCAACCTGTTCGCGGTGCGCAACGTCACTCGCTTCAACCGGGCGATTCTCGCCAAACCAGAGGGAGCGTTGCACGATTGGGAGATCTTCGTCGGCCTGGCCAAAGCCTTTGCCGAAAAGACCGGCAAGGAACTGAAACCGACCCTGCCGCCGGCGAAGATGATCGATATGGGCCTGCGCATGGGACTGTATGGCGATACGTCCGATCGGAAGCTGTCGTTGGCGACATTGTTCGATCATCCGCACGGGATTGATCTTGGGGCGTTGAGACCGAATCTTGCCGCCCGCCTCAAGACGCCAGATCAACGGGTGCAGGCTGCGCCGCCGGAGATCCTCGCTGATCTCGCACGCTTTGCGGCCTTGCAGGCGCCGGCAGCCGATGAGCTGTTGATGATCGGCCGGCGCCATGTGCGCAGCAACAATTCGTGGATGCACAATTACCATCGTCTGGTGAAGGGCAAGCCGCGTCATCAACTGCTGATGCACCCCGACGATCTGGCCAGTCGCGGACTCGACGACGGGCAATTGGTGCGCGTCAGTTCGCGGGTCGGACAGATCGAAGTGGAGGTACTCGGCAGCCTGGACATGATGAAAGGCGTGGTCAGCCTGCCCCATGGCTGGGGGCACGGCGCGCCCGGGCGTGCAGATGGCGATTGCCAGTGGTCAGCCGGGGTCGAGCGCCAACGACCTGACCGATGAATGCCAGCTCGACGAGCTGTCGGGCAACGCGGCGCTCAATGGCGTACCGGTGACGGTGGTGGCGGCTTGAATATGCCTGTCGGGGAGACCGAGCAGCGCGCTCGGGATTCCGTTACAATGCGTCACCGTGCCGACCCATGAGTCGGAAAGTTCAGCCGAGGTGCTCCATGGATATCATCGAAACGATTAAAGAGCAGATTGCCAACAACACCATTCTGCTTTACATGAAAGGCTCGCCGAATGCCCCACAGTGTGGCTTTTCCGCGAAAGCTGCGCAGGCTGTAATGGGCTGTGGCGAGAAGTTCGCCTACGTCGACATCCTGCAGAACCCGGAAATCCGCGCCAACCTGCCAAAGTACGCCAACTGGCCGACTTTCCCGCAACTGTGGGTTGGTGGTGAACTGGTCGGCGGCAGCGACATCATGGCTGAAATGTTCGCCAACGGTGAGCTGCAGACTCTGGTCAAGGAAGCATCGGCCAAGGCGGCTGCGGCCAAGTCCGAAGCCTGATCGGGCTTTCACTCGGCACATGCTTCTGCTGTAGGAGCTGTCGAGTGAAACGAGGCTGCGATCTTTTGATCTTCAGCCAATAAAAAAGCCCCGCACCTCGAAAGAGGGCGGGGCTTTTTAGTGCGCTGGAAAAGTTAACGCGAGTTGCCGGTGCAATCTGAAAAGATCGCAGCCTGCGGCAGCTCCTACTCTTCGCCCATCTGCGATTGCAGATAGTTCTCGAGACCGACTTTATCGATCAGGCCCAGTTGGGTTTCCAGCCAGTCGATATGCTCTTCTTCGGATTCGAGAATGTCTTCAAGCAGTTCACGGCTGCCGAAGTCGCCAACCGATTCGCAATGGGCGATGGCGGCTTTCAGGTCGGCGTGGCCGGTCTTCTCGATGCGCAGGTCACACTCCAGCATTTCCCGGGTGTGCTCGCCGATGTGCAGCTTGCCCAGGTCCTGCACGTTTGGCAGTCCTTCGAGGAACAGGATGCGCTTGATCAGCTTGTCCGCGTGTTTCATCTCATCGATGGATTCGTGGTACTCGTGCTTGCCCAGCTTGTTCAGGCCCCAATCTTCATACATGCGGGCATGCAGGAAGTACTGATTGATCGCGACCAGCTCATTGGCAAGGATCTTGTTGAGATGCTGGATGACTGTAATGTCGCCTTTCATGATGGGAGTCCTGCCCTGTAATAGCTGTATATAAGGCGGAGTTTGAGCCGGGTACTTATAAGTGTCAAACCTAAGTTATTGAATAATAAATGAAATTAAATCTGAATAAGAATGTTTGTGTTCCGCGTCTGGCACCTAAGCACTTGATTTGCGGACATAAAAAAACCGGACATAAGTCCGGTTCTTCGAAATCTGGGTAATTACGCAGCTGTAAATTCTACCGGATAGGGGATCGCAGCCTGAGCGGTTTGCAGCTTGGTCAGGGTTTCGCGAACCACTTCCTTGGCCAGGCAGGCACATTTGCCGCATTGACTGGCGACGCCGGTGGCCTGGCGGACTTCTTTATAGCTGCAGCAACCTTCATAGATCGCTTCGCGGATCTGTCCGTCGGTGACGCCAGTGCAGAGGCAAACATACATAAGTGAGAACCGTCGCTGGTTGTGACTCAATTGCGATGGATCTTAATGTTAACGAGAATGATTGTCAAAGTGCTTTCTGAATGGTTTTCGATCGAAAGGCGGGTCACTGACGAACGGTGATTAATGGCGAATTGCCTGGCCCCGAAAATGCGGGTCCGTTACCTGCATTGGGCAAAAAACCGTTAAGGACAGGCGAAAAACGCAGTGTATGATGGTCAGCCCTTGCGAAGAGGGTTCGTGTCACAGGGCTGTCGCCTGAGGGTGGCAGGCTGGCCCGGACCCTGAACTTCAAAGTTATTCACCAGGAGATATCCATGAGCGTACTCGTAGGCAAACAAGCCCCTGACTTCACCGTCCCGGCCGTACTCGGCAATGGCGAGATCGTTGACAGCTTCACCCTGTCCTCGGCCATCAAAGGCAAATACGGCCTGGTGTTCTTCTACCCGCTGGACTTCACCTTCGTCTGCCCGTCCGAGCTGATCGCTCTGGACAACCGCATGGCTGACTTCAAGGCGCGCAATGTGGAAGTGGTCGCCGTGTCGATCGACTCGCACTTCACCCACAACGCCTGGCGCAACACTCCGGTCAACAACGGCGGCATCGGCCAGGTGAAATACACCATGGCTGCCGACATGAAGCACGAAATCGCCAAGGCCTACGACGTTGAATCCGAAGGCGGCGTGGCTTTCCGTGGCGCGTTCCTGATCGACGACAAGGGTGTCGTCCGTTCGCAGATCATCAACGACCTGCCGCTGGGTCGTAACATGGAAGAGCTGATCCGTCTGGTCGACGCTCTGCAATTCCATGAAGAGCACGGCGAAGTTTGCCCTGCCAACTGGAAGAAAGGCGACAAAGGCATGAACGCTTCGCCAGAAGGCGTCGCGGCTTACCTGACCGAGAACGCTGCTGCCCTGTAAGGCGCAACGTCGAGGTACAAAAAAACCGGCCCAAGTGGCCGGTTTTTTCATGCGCAGGAAATACCCGACGAGGATCAGTCGTCGAAGTCTTCCCAGCCGCCCATCTGCTTCCAGCGGTTGACGATGCCGCAGAACAGCTCCGCGGTCTTCTCGGTGTCGTAACGCGCCGAATGCGCTTCACGGCCATCGAAATCGATGTCGGCGGCCTGACAGGCTTTCGCCAGAACGGTTTGACCGTAAGCCAGACCGGCCAGCGTCGCGGTGTCGAAGCTGGAGAACGGATGGAACGGGTTGCGCTTCATGTCCAGACGCGCCACGGCGGCATTCAGGAAGCCCAGATCAAAACTGCTGTTGTGGCCGACCAGGATCGCCCGTTTGCAGCCGTTGGCTTTCAGTGCCTTGCGCACGCCACGGAAGATGTCGGTCAGCGCGGTTTCTTCGCTGACCGCCATGCGCAGCGGGTGATCGAGCTTGATCCCGGTGAATTCCAGCGCGGCTGCTTCAATGTTCGCGCCTTCGAATGGCTCGACGCGGAAGAAGTAGGTGTGGTCCGGGTAAACGAAACCCTTTTCATCCATGGCGATGGTGGTCGCAGCAATCTCCAGCAGAGCGTCGGTGGCCGAGTTGAAGCCACCGGTCTCTACGTCGACGACAACCGGCAGGTAACCGCGAAAACGCGCTGCCATTGGATGACGGGAACCGCCGCCGCCACCTTGACCGTCCAGTTCGTCGTCGAAATGGTCTTCACTCACGCGTGTTCCTCCAGCAGGCGCCAGCGCAGTTTTTCACCGGCGCGCAGCGGGATAACGTTCAGCTCGCCGAATGGCAGGCTGGTCGGGGCGGTCCATTCTTCGCGAACCAGGGTGATGCGATCGGTGTTGGCCGGCAGACCGTAGAAGCGCGGGCCGTTGAGGCTGGCAAACGCTTCGAGCTTGTCCAGCGCATTACGCTGTTCGAACGCTTCGGCATACAGCTCGATGGCGGCGTACGCGGTGTAGCAGCCGGCGCAGCCGCAGGCAGCTTCCTTGGCGTGCTGGGCGTGCGGCGCCGAATCGGTGCCGAGGAAGAACTTCGCGCTGCCGCTGGTGGCGGCGTCGAGCAGGGCTTCCTGATGGGTATTGCGCTTGAGGATCGGCAGGCAGTAGAAGTGCGGCCGGATCCCGCCCACCAGCATGTGGTTGCGGTTGTACAGCAGGTGATGCGCGGTGATGGTCGCGCCAACGTTGGCCGAGGCTTCGTTGACAAACTGCACGGCGTCGCCGGTGGTGATGTGTTCGAACACCACTTTGAGCGTCGGGAAACGCTCGACCACACGGCGCATGTGTTCATCGATGAAAATCTTTTCGCGGTCGAAGACATCGACATCGCCACGGGTGACTTCGCCGTGGATCAGCAGCGGCATGCCGACTTCGGCCATGGCTTCCAGCGCCGGGAAGATCTTGTCGATGCTGGTCACTCCGGAATCGGAGTTGGTGGTGGCGCCAGCCGGATACAGCTTGGCAGCGTGCACGAAACCGCTGGCCTTGGCCTCACGAATTTCTTCGGGCTGGGTGCGGTCGGTGAGGTACAGCACCATCAGCGGTTCGAAACGACTGCCGGCCGGGCGGGCAGCGAGAATCCGCTGGCGATAGCCATCGGCTTCAGCGGCGTTGCGCACCGGTGGTACCAGGTTGGGCATGATGATGGCGCGGCCAAAGGTGCGCGCCACATCGGCAACGGTATTGGTCAACACGGCACCATCGCGAAGATGAATGTGCCAGTCGTCGGGACGCAGCAGGGTCAGGCGGTCGGACATGAGGGGATTCCAGGCGGGTCAAACTGAGGGGAATGCTACCGGAAAAGACTCTTGCAGGCACTCGCTATCAAGTTTTGCCGGAACCTTCCGATAGCCCGTAGGTATGCCGTAAACATAGTGTGAATCGGTCTTTGTGTGACAGAAGCCAATGGAGCCTCCCGTGCGCCAGCGATATTTAGCCTTGCTCAGTGTGTTTGCCAGCCTCCCCGCGATGGCGCTCACCTACCAGACGCGTCTGGAGAACATTGAGTGGACGGTCGAGGGCGACAAGTTTGAGTGCCGTCTGACCCAGCCGATCACCGATTTCGGCTCGGGCCAGTTCGTGCGCAAGGCCGGCGAGCAGGCGATCTTTCGTCTCAATGCCTACAACGCCATGCTCGGCGGCGGTTCGGCGACGTTGCTCGCGGCAGCTGCGCCCTGGCAGCCGGGGCGCAACGACATCAATCTGGGCAGCGTCAGGATCGGCACCGGCAACGTGCTGTTCAACAGTTCGCAATCCCAGGCCGGCGGACTGATCAGCGGTTTGCTCGACGGGCGCAGTCCGGTGGTGCGTCGTGCGTCCGGCGATGGCCGGGTTTCTGAAGTGCGTCTGTTGCCGGTCAAGTTCAGCAAGGCGTTCAACGAATACCAGACCTGCGTGGCGAAGCTGCTGCCGCAGAATTTCGATCAGGTCAAACACTCGCAGATAGGCTTTCCTGGCGAAGGCACCGATCTGGATGCCGACGCCAAGGCCAGGCTGCAGGTGATGCTCGAGTTCATGAAGGCCGACCCAACGGTCAATCACATCGAACTGGATGGCTATTCCGACAACAGCGGTAATCGCCTCACCAATCGTGAACTGTCACGCCGGCGCGCGCTGGCGGTGGTTGACTTCTTCAAGGCCAACGGCATCGCCGAATCGCAGATCACCGTGCGCTTCCACGGCGAGCAGTACCCGCTGGTGCCGAACAACAATGCGGCTAACCGGGCGAAGAATCGCCGGGTTAGCGTGAAGCTTGCACGAGTGGCGCCGACCACCGCGCCAGCGCCGCAAGCCAGTACGCCTGCCAATGCTGCAGCGACTTCCTGACCCGCCGGTCATCGTCGCGCTCTCGACAGATTCTGTCGCTTTGTCGTCTTAAGCTGTCGCGCCTCTGTAAATTATCGGATTTGAGCGGTAGACTCCTCGGCTTTCCGTAGAACCCCGTGGAGTGATGGCATGGCGGACGTAAACAAGGTCGTTCTGGCGTATTCCGGCGGCCTGGACACTTCGGTGATCCTCAAGTGGCTGCAGGATACTTATAACTGTGAAGTGGTGACTTTCACCGCTGACCTGGGTCAGGGCGAAGAGGTCGAGCCGGCTCGCGCCAAGGCTCAGGCCATGGGCGTCAAAGAAATCTACATTGACGACCTGCGCGAAGAATTCGTGCGTGACTTCGTGTTCCCGATGTTCCGCGCCAACACCGTTTACGAAGGCGAGTACCTGCTGGGTACTTCCATCGCACGTCCGCTGATTGCCAAGCGCCTGATCGAAATCGCCAACGAAACCGGCGCCGACGCCATTTCCCATGGCGCCACCGGCAAGGGCAACGACCAGGTGCGTTTCGAACTGGGTGCCTACGCCCTCAAGCCAGGCGTTAAAGTGATCGCGCCATGGCGTGAGTGGGACCTGCTGTCGCGCGAGAAGCTGATGGACTACGCCGAGAAGCACGCGATCCCGATCGAGCGTCACGGCAAGAAGAAGTCCCCGTACTCGATGGACGCCAACCTGCTGCACATCTCCTATGAAGGCGGCGTGCTGGAAGACACCTGGACCGAGCACGAAGAAGACATGTGGCGCTGGACCGTCTCCCCGGAGAAGGCTCCCGACACCCCGCAATACCTGGAACTGACCTACCGCAACGGCGACATCGTTGCCCTGGACGGCGTCGAAATGACCCCGGCCACCGTATTGGCGACACTGAACAAGATCGGTGGTGCTCACGGCATCGGCCGTCTCGACATCGTGGAAAACCGCTATGTCGGCATGAAGTCCCGTGGTTGCTACGAAACCCCGGGCGGCACGATCATGCTGCGTGCACACCGCGCCATCGAATCGATCACTCTGGACCGCGAAGTCGCTCACCTCAAAGACGAGCTGATGCCGAAATACGCCAGCCTGATCTACACCGGTTACTGGTGGAGCCCGGAGCGTCTGATGCTGCAACAGATGATCGACGCTTCGCAGGTCAACGTGAACGGTGTGGTTCGTCTGAAGCTGTACAAAGGCAACGTGATCGTCACCGGTCGCAAGTCCGACGATTCGCTGTTCGACGCCAATATCGCGACCTTCGAAGAAGACGGCGGCGCATACAACCAGGCCGATGCGGCGGGCTTCATCAAGCTCAACGCGCTGCGCATGCGCATTGCAGCCAACAAGGGCCGCAAGCTGTTTTAAGTCACGCAGGCCTGTATGAAAAATGGCGGCTTGTCTCTGGACAAAGCCGCCATTTTTTTGTGCTCGTCTGGCGCTCTCCTGGATTGTCTGTCGCTACGGCCCATTCCGGGGTTTTCTTGAATACCCATTTCAGGCATCTGCCTTGCGTTTCATAGTTCTCTCAGAACCGTAGTGCTTTGTGTACTCACGTTATAGGCGACAAAGAGTTTCGCGCCGCCGCTTTTCTTCGACTGTCTGATAAGGCTGAGCGTCCTTTGCTTGAGCAAAACTTCGGATACGGGATCGGTCAAAAACAGCACTGCCTTGGTTGATTGCTTGCTCAGGCGCGGAAAGTGTTCGACCAGAATATTGAACGCCTGTGAATTGTTCATCGGACGTACATCTATGGCACGCAACGTGCCCATGGGTTTAGGGAACTGAATGTTGTGTTCTATCCACGGTTCCTCCGGGCAGGCTATTTCAGCAGACCGATGGGAGTACGTCTGGTCAGTACCTTGTTTTAGTAGCGTTCGTTCTGGTTTATTCGAATCTGATTTCTTGCCGCTTGCAATTGAAGAGTCTGTCGGAGACAAATCAGGGGTACTCTCGGTGGTCTTGAGTTCCTCAAAGGTTTTTAGAAAGCTGTCATCTTTCTCGAAATCCGAGGGGGCGTACAGAGAGCGGTAGTTGAAGTTCAGTGTTAGAAAAAACAGCAGCAACAAGTAAAACGGGAAGCTGATCAGAAACCAGACATAGACCTCCCTTTCGTCGTTATCTAAAAAAGGCAAGGAAATGGCGGCTGATGATTCGGAAATAAATGCAAATATCGCAATTATAGTCATGGGGTTGGTTATCTTTTTTCTGACTTTTATCATGGGAAGTGCTCATTAAATGTGTGTTTCCGATAGGTGGAGTGGTTGGGTGTGGGTTGAAGTTTATGCTTGAGGCTATTTTTATATTAAAGAAAATCAGTTGGGTAGAAGTATCTTGTTTCAGACATTGATTGTTAAAGTGCTTTGAATGGTTTGTATGTTGCTTTTTACAATTGGTCATCTGCCAAGTGCCGATGGCGGGTGAGTCACAGGTATTCGTCGAACAGGAATATTCGGTCTGCATTCGATGAGCAACTTGCTCTGAAAGCGAGTGCGCAAGGGCTTCAGGGCGTAGTATTTTTCACGTCGGTGCAGGGGGTGGAAAAACAGTCGTGTCATGGAAATAGTGCGTCAGTGGGTTTTTTTGTAGGAATAGTCTTTATTTGTTGTAGGGAATGTCTTTCGCTGGGAGTGCAATGGAACTCTCTTGTGCCATGTCGGAAGTGACTGGGCTATTGTGCGTGCTCTAAAAATTCGAACAGCGAAACTGGACTTGCCCATGAATAAAGTGCTGATCGTGGATGATCATCCCGTCATTCGTCTTGCTGTGCGTATGCTGATGGAACGTCATGGCTACGAAGTCATTGCAGAAACGGATAACGGTGTAGATGCCTTGCAACTTGCGCGTGAACAGATGCCGGACATCGTTATCCTGGATATTGGAATACCGAAGCTCGATGGTCTTGAAGTTATTGCGCGCCTGAACTCGACACCGATGCCCCTGAAAGTATTGGTGTTGACTTCCCAGGCCCCAGGGCATTTTTCAATGCGCTGCATGCAATCGGGGGCGGCAGGGTATGTCTGTAAACAGCAGGATCTGACGGAGCTGCTCAGTGCGATCAAAGCCGTACTGTCCGGATACAGTTATTTTCCCAATCAGGCCCTGCATACCGTACGTACCAGCCTTGGTAATGCCAGCGAGGCCGATATGGTAGACCGCCTGTCAGGGCGGGAAATGATGGTGTTGCAGCAGTTGGCGCGGGGTAAAACGAACAAGGAAATCGCCGATGGCATGTTTCTCAGCAACAAGACGGTCAGCACTTACAAGACCCGCCTGCTATTGAAACTCAATGCCCGGTCGTTGGTGGATCTGATTGAACTGGCGCAACGCAACGGGCTTGTCTGATGCTCCTGAAGCCCGAGGCAACGTGCGCTGCGCCATGTCAGATGCTGCAGAAAGTAAAAAGCCTCCGGTCAGGGAGGCTTTCAAGTGTCAAAGATCAAAATCGTAGTCGGCCAATTGCTTTTGCAGTCGGCGCTCCTCAAGCAGGTTGTCGATGGTGCGGCGTTTGCTCAGATTGGTCTTGGCGACTTCGACCACCGGTTCGGCGTCGTCGGTTTCTACAGCGGTGAAATCGTCATCTACATCCAGTTGTTCTTTGCTGTCAGTCATAAGGTGAACTCCAGGCTAAGACTGCCTTTGGCGCTCCTTATATCGATATTCCTGCTGCGGGTAAAAAAGATTTTTTCAATCGGTAAATCAATTATTCCAATAGCCAATCAATCGTCCGAGGTTTTGTGTTTGTACTCGCACAAATCTTCGATCCGGCAGCTGCCACAGCGTGGCTTGCGCGCCAGACACACATAGCGACCGTGCAGAATCAGCCAGTGGTGAGAATCCAGCAGGTAGTCTTTTGG
>NZ_JABULD010000699.1:0-6326 GCF_014060985.1 Pseudomonas sp. MD195_PC81_125 | reverse complement strand
CGAGTCTGCAAACGACTCGGGCCGGGCGATTTTTTTCACGATTGCAAGGTATGTCCCGGTTTGATCGCCAGCACACTGCACGGCGCGCGATGCAGGATCTGTTCGGCGGTGGTGCCCAACAACTTGTTCAAACCGTGGTGCTGCACCGTGCCCAACACGATCACCTCAATGTGATGTTCGGCGGCAAACTCGCAAATGCTCGGCACCGGTGGTCCCTCGACAAAATGTCGGCAGGTCGGCGGCACACCGTGGCGTTCGGCCAGGGCGGCAAATGCCTCCTGTTGCGCACTGCCCAGTGACTCATAGATGCCGGTGGCCAGCGGCAAAGCGCCGTAGCCCATGTCCGTGGCATACACCGCCGCCCAGTCGTAGACATGCAGCAACTCAAGCCTGGCATCACACTGCTCGGCCAGGCGCACCGCGGCGTCGACAATCTGATCGTTGAACAGCAGGTCCTGATCTTCACTGCGCAGTACATCAATGATCGCCAGCACACTGCGTGGCCTTGGATGCACGTCATCGGTGACCAGATGCACCGGCACCGGGCAATCGCGCAGCAGTTGCCAATCCAGCGGGGTGTAAAACACCCGCTTCAACGCTGACTCCTGCTGCGCGTCCTTGATGATCAGCGATACCGGCATTTCGTTGACGAACTGCAGGACTTCTTCGTAAGGATGTTGCACCCAGACCACCTCACTGGTGACCTGGATGCCATGCCGTTCGAGCAATTTGCCCTGCTCGGCCAGCCACTGGCGATGCGTGCGCAAATAACCGTCCCGGGCCAGACGGATTTGTTCAGGGGCGAACAGGCCCGCCACCGCCAGCGCCTGCAGGTAATCGAAAGCGACGATGTGCAACGGTAACTGCATGGCGACGGCCAACGCGGCGGCACGCTCGAACGCCGGGGTGTGGCTCATGGTAGGGGGAGCAATCAACAACAAGCGTTGGGTCTGCGACATGGGGCACCTCGGCACGGCGGCCAT
This sequence comes from Pseudomonas sp. MD195_PC81_125, assembly GCF_014060985.1. NCBI lineage: Bacteria > Pseudomonadati > Pseudomonadota > Gammaproteobacteria > Pseudomonadales > Pseudomonadaceae > Pseudomonas > Pseudomonas sp. MD195_PC81_125. The sequence goes on along the minus strand of NZ_JABULD010000699.1, from coordinate 5,343 downwards.
CGGGTTCGAGTGAACAGATCTCCAGATTGCCCGCTCCTGCTGCCGACGAGTTGATCTTGATCAGCTCTGCCTCAAACCCGCGTCGCCGGATTTCAGTGCCACAAAGTGCCGGCCCACATCGCCAGTGTCAGTAACACTTGCCCGGGGATGACAATCGCCGCGAAACGCCTGCCGCCGCTGACCCAGGCCACCACGCATTTGCTCAACGAGTTGCTGCTGATCGCGATCAGCGCCGGAGCGACAATCGCCTCCACCGGTAACAGACCGGCCTTGGCCAACCCGGCGATCGAGGCGGTTGACGCGTGCGCATCGGCGAACCCGCTGAAGGTGGCGGTGAGCATCACGCCCACCTGGCCGAATTGACTGAGCATGGCCGATGACACCAGGGTGATCGCAGTCATGGTCAACGCGACGATCAAGGCCAGTTTCAGGTTGAATGCACCGCCTGCCGGCAGCGTCTCTTCAGTTCCTCTGGCGGGTCGGGGAAACATCAGACAAGCACTGTAGATCAGCGCCGCCACGCTGCCGCAGACTAACGGCAGCCACATGGTGCGCAACAAGGCTGGATCGACGGTGGCGAGAATCAGCCCGGTCTGAACCATGGTCGCCAGATTGGACAGCAGCGCCGCCGCGCCGAGGATCCGCAGATTCGCCGGCTCCCGGGCGAGCCGATGGCCCATTGTCGCAATGGTCACGGTGCTGGAAGCGAAGCCGGAGGCGATGGCGCTGAGGACGTAGCCGTAACGAATGCCCAGCGTACGAACGGCAATGTGCCCGCCGGCGCCCACCAGCATCAGCAACACCGTCAAGGTGCAAATAGTGCGCAGATTGAGCGCGGCATACGGCCCGATGTAGCGATCCGGCGTCAACGGCAACACCACCAGCGCGGTTATCAGCAAGATCAGGCCATCGCGCATTTCGGTTTCGCTCAACTGCGTGATCGCGAAGTCATGCAGCTTTTCCCGATACGTCAGCAAACCCGCCACCACCACGCCAATCGCCACCGCCAGTTCGGGAGAGCGTGTGCACAACGCGCCCAATATGAGCACGATGAGCAGCGCCACTTCGCTGGTCACGCCGGGGTCGTCATCGCGCCCGCGCCAATAGGCGACGGTGATCAGCAAGGTCAAACCGATTGCTACAATCCCCACCAACAGCGCCGCCCCCACCACCATCGCGGCGTAGCCCAGCAACGCGCTGATCGCGAAGGTGCGCAAACCTGCGCTGCCTCGACGCTCACCCGTGCCCTTGTGCCGTTCGCGCTCAAGACCGATGAGCATGCCGATGCCCAAGGCAGCCGCCGCCCCCGTCATGCCCAGGGATTCATTCATCGTCGATTTGCCCTGTCTTACCCCTGCGCGGATCGAATTCAGCCCGCAACAGCCTTCACGGTTCTGGCCGGCGCGGGTGGGGTAAATGTTTGACGCTCAGTTGCGTGTGGCCAGGGATGCGGCGCGTCGATACGGGCCTGGAGCCGGCTGACAAAAGCCTGCGCCTCCTGCAACTGATTGAAGTACACGCGACAATCATCCAGCGACACCACCCAGCCATGCGGCGCCGCCGTTGCACTGATATCAATGTTCATCGAAAAGCCTCCGTCAAATCGGAAAAGGCCCTTGTTCAAGGGGTAATCGCCACCTTCATGACCCCGTCGCGCTGATGCGCAAACAGCTCATACGCCGCCTCGATGTCATCGAGTTTGAAGCGATGGGTCACCAGCGGCGACAGATCCACCGCGCCGCTTTGCACCACCGCCATCAAGCGGCGCATGCGTTCCTTGCCACCGGGGCACAGGGTCGAGACGATGCTGTAATCGCCCAGCCCGGCGGCAAAGGCATTGAGCGGAATGCGCAGGTCGCTGGAGTACACCCCCAGGCTCGACAAGCGACCACCGGGACGCAGCACCCGCAAGGCCGATTCGAACGTACCTTGGGTGCCCAGCGCTTCGATGGACACGTCGACGCCACGGCCATCGGTCAACGCCATGATCTGCTCGACCACGTCGCCGTCCTTGAAGTTGACCACATGGGTCGCGCCCAGTCGGCGGGCGACGCTCATGCGTTCGGGCACGGCATCGACGCCGATGATCGTGGTGGCGCCCTTGAGGCGCGCCCCCGCCTACCGCACACAGGCCGATCGGCCCGAGGGCAAAGACCGCGACGCTGTCGCCGATGTTGATCTCCCCGCGCTCCGCCCCGGAAAAACCGGTGGACATGATGTCCGGGCACATCAGCACCTGTTCGTCGCTGAGGCCGTCGGGGATCGGGCACAGATTGGCCAGGGCGTCCGGCACCAGCACGTATTCGGCCTGGCAGCCGTCGATGGTGTTGCCGAACTTCCAGCCGCCAATCGCCTTGAAGCCGTGGCGGGTGTCCGGGCCGTCCTGCGAGCCGCAACCGCACAGGCAAGCGTAACTTTGGCCGCTGGGCGTGATAGCCCCGGCGATCACCCGTTGACCCTCGACGAAACCGCGCACCTGCGAAACCCAGTCGCTCGATGACGCCCACCGGCTCATGACCGATGGTCAGCCCTTTGGCCACCGGGTATTCGCCGCGCAGGATATGCACGTCGGTGCCGCAAATAGTCGTGGTGGTGACGCGCACCAGCGCATCCAGTGGCCCAACTTGCGGAATCGGCTTGTCGTCGAGCACGATGCGGTTCTTTTCGACGAAGATCGCTGCTTTCATCATGGTCATGATCAAATCCTCTGAGCGGTCGCAGCTTGAGATGTCCTCAAGACTGCGCCGTCGTCACAGCGCCAACGTTGATAATGGTCAAACAATCTGCGGATCAGCCCACCGCTGTCGCGAGCACGCCCGCTCCCACCCGGGATCCCGGACAGCCTCCTCATACCGCACGTCCGATGGACTGTGTGGGTGAATCGCCCCGTTGACAAATATCAATCCCGCCCGCCACGCCCGGGCCACGATGGACTCAAGGCTCACGGCCCGAACACAACGCCGCCCTTTCGCGTCGTGTGTGCGATCAACCACGGGAGATTTGTCATGTCTGAGCAATCGCGTTTCATGCTGGTGGTTTCGCCCCTGATGAAAAACAGCCCGGCTTTCGAGCGCGCCGCCGCGCTGGCCAAGGCCTCCGACGCGGCGTTGCACATCGTCGCCTTCGATTATCTGGAAGGCCTGGCGACCGCCGGACTGGTCAACGAACAAGCGCTGGAACAGATGCGCCTGGGTTACATCGAACGCCATCATCAATGGCTTGAGGATCAGGCCCGGCCATTGCGCAAACTCGGGGTGCACGTCACCACCGAGGTGGTCTGGGTCGAAAGGCCGCTGCAGGAAATCCTCATTCACCTGCGCGAACAACCGATGACGGCGCTGATCAAGGCACTGGAGCACGAATCACTGCTGTCGCGCCTGATGTTCACCCCGCTGGATGTGCACCTGCTGCGCGAATGCCCGGTGCCGCTGCATTTCGTCAGCCATGTGCAACACGCGCTGCCACGGCGGATTGTCGCGGCGGTCGACCCGTTCCATCGCGATGGTCAGTACCAAGGTCTGAACGACCGGATTCTGTACGAGGCCGATAAACTGGCGACGCTGTGTAACGCGCAACTCGACGTGATTTACGCCCATGATCTGACCTCGCTCAGCGCCGCCGAATTCGGTTTCGATCACGCCTCCGCGTTCTTTTCCTCCAATGCCGCCAAAGCGCTGTTCGATGCCCAGGGCGAAGCGTTCCGTGAGCTGGCCGAACGCAACGATATTCCGGCAGAAAACCAGCACATGATTTTGGGTGACCCGGCCAAGGTACTGGCCAGCTACGCCGATGCTTATGACATCGACATGATCGTCATGGGCCGCATCGCCCACCGGGGTGTGGGCCGTCTGATCGGCAGCACCGTCGAACACCTGCTGTACAAGATGCCGTGCAGCGTGTGGGTGGTGGCGCCGGAAAAAATCGAGTGAAGTTATAAGCTGATAACGCCTTCATTAAACCGTCTTTCAAACGTTGTACTAGGATAGGATCCACATCCTGACATTGCGCCGACCAGGGAACATGCTCGACGCAGGTCAGGAATGGGACTGTTTCACCTGCAACTCATGGATGATGTTTATGAACTCACACCTGTTTCCCCATATCGGCAAAGTCATTGCGAGCACCGGTAGCCGGCACTTTCCGCGAATGCTGCATGACCTGATCCAGACGCAACTGGCGGTGGACGCCACGCACATTCGGCAAATGCGCGTTGAGCCGGTGGGCCGCCCCGCCCATCGCAATCCGCCGGAAACCGGCAAAGACCCGGCCCAGCAGGCTGAAACGGTATTCTGCGAACACATTGCCGCACGCTCGAGCGCGCCCAATAGACCCGCCCGCCTCCGCCAGCGCCGACGCCTCACAATTGCACCTGACCCGACGCAAGGACGGCTACCGCTACGTGATTTCGGTGTATCGCAACGACCAGTCGCAACGGTTCTCGGCTCAGGAGCAGAGTTTGTTGCAGGACATCTCTCCGGTGCTGTTGCCGATGGTGGAAAAACACATACACGCCCTGCAACCCTTGCAAACCGGCACTGAAGAGCCGTCGCCCGGCACTGACGGCGCGCAACCGGGCCTGGACAACCTGCGACTGCGCTTCAACGAACGTTTGCAGCAACTGGGCCTGAGCCTGTCCAATCGCGAAACCGAGGTGTGCATTGGCCTGCTCGCCGGGCGTACCGCGCCGGAGCTGGCCGAGCAATTGCAGTTGAAGGTCAACACGGTGGAAAGCTATCTCAAGCGCGCCGCGATCAAGCTGGGAATCAGCGGCCGGCATTCGTTGATGCGCTGGATGTACTCGCCGGAGGACACGTCCACCGCCACCAGCGCGGCCTGAGTCCGCCACTGAAGAAAAAAAACCGCCGCCCTCCCCCGGGTGGCGGTTTTTTTTACATTGGCGGCTTAATCCTTCGGCATGACTCTGTCCAGCGCTTGATTCACCGCCAACTCCCCCAGCATCACCACTTGCGCAATGCCGAGCGCCGTATTGCGACCCGGCCCTTCCAGCGTGCCGGCGAAATCACCGAGCATGACCGTGGCCGAGGCCAGGGATTCGCAGGCGTTGGCCAGCAGGGATTCGGTGTCGGTTTGCGGGTTGACCAGGAACATGCTGCTGGGGGCTGTACGGCGTTGCCATGATGTGCGCGGGCGCGAGGTAATGGTCGAGGGCGCGTTCGGCGGCTTCGTGGAGTTTTCTGGAGTTGAGGGATTCGTACGGCTGATACCGATTCTGTGATCGGCGGATTGGGTGGGGTTTCGGACATCAGCTGGCACTCCGATCGAGGCATTTTGAATGAATGATGACCTGTAGGAGCTGCCGCAGGCTGCGATCTTTTGATCTTG
>NZ_JABULD010000158.1:0-2496 GCF_014060985.1 Pseudomonas sp. MD195_PC81_125 | reverse complement strand
GGCAGCTCCTACAGTTGGAATGCGTTCCCCTGTAGGAGCTGCCGCAGGCTGCGATCTTTTTGCTGTTAGCCCTTGGCGCCAGCCTCGATCATGTTCTCCGGCCGCACCCAGGCATCGAACTCTTCATCGGTCAGATAGCCCAGTTGCAACGCCGCTTCACGCAAGGTCAGACCCTCGCCGTAAGCCTTCTTGGCGATTTCTGCCGACTTGTCGTAGCCGATGTGCGGGTTCAACGCGGTCACCAGCATCAGGCCACGTTCCAGGTGCTGCGCCATGACCTGCGCATCCGGCTCGAGCCCGGCGATGCAGTGCTGCTGGAAGTTGCTGCAGCCGTCAGCGAGCAGGCGGATCGATTGCAACACGTTATGGATGATCACCGGTTTGTATACGTTCAATTGCAGGTGACCCTGACTCGCCGCGATGCCGATGGTGACATCGTTGCCCAATACCTGGCAGGCGAGCATCGACAGCGCTTCGCACTGGGTCGGGTTGACCTTGCCGGGCATGATCGAGCTGCCCGGTTCGTTGGCCGGCAATTTCACTTCGGCCAATCCGGTGCGAGGGCCTGAGCCGAGCAGGCGCAGATCGTTGGCGATTTTCATCAGCGCCACGGCGAGGGTCTTCAGGGCACCGGACAGACTGGTCAGCGGCTCATGCCCTGCCAGCGCGGCAAATTTGTTCGGCGCGGTGACGAACGGCAGGCCGGACAGCGCGGCAAGCTCGGCAGCAATCGCTTCGCCAAAACCGTGCGGCGAATTCAGGCCGGTGCCGACGGCAGTGCCACCCTGCGCCAGTTCGCACACCGCCGGCAGTGCCGCACGGATCGCTCGCTCGGCGTAATCCAGTTGCGCTATGAACCCGGACAACTCCTGACCGAAGGTGATCGGCGTCGCGTCCATCATGTGCGTACGGCCGGTCTTCACCAGTTTCATGTGGCGCGCCGCCAGTTCGGCCAGACCGCCGGACAGCTCCGCAATCGCGGGCAGCAATTGCTCCTGCACGGCTTTGGCCGTGGCGATGCTCATGGCGGTGGGGAAGCAATCGTTGGAGCTTTGCGAGCGGTTGACGTGATCGTTGGGGTGCACCGGCGTCTTGCCGCCGCGCGGGTTGCCGGCCAGTTCGTTGGCCCGGCCGGCGATCACTTCGTTGACGTTCATGTTGCTCTGGGTGCCGCTGCCGGTCTGCCAGACCACCAGCGGAAACTGGTCGTCGTGCTGGCCGTCGAGGACTTCGTCGGCGGCCTGTTCGATCAGGCGGGCGATGTCGGCGGGCAGGTCGCCGTTGCGGTCGTTGACCCGGGCGGCGGCTTTCTTGATCAGGGCCAGCGCGTGCAATACCGGCAGCGGCATGCGTTCCTGACCAATGGCGAAGTTGATCAGCGAGCGTTGCGTCTGAGCACCCCAGTAGGCGTCGTCCGGGACTTCGATCTGGCCCAGGCTGTCGGTTTCGATACGGCTCATCGTGCACACTCCTGTTGGTCTGTTTGCGCAGTTTAGGCCCGGTCAGGCCCAGGTGGTTCCCTCGAACCGATTGTTGACCGGCAAAACCCCGCCAATCAAGCACGGCAAGGCCCGGGGGTTGAGCCACGAGGTTTTTTAGGCGCAGAATGGTCGCCCTTGGGGTTTGACCTCGCCTAGCTGAAAAGGAAACTCGATGACTCGTCTTCGTGCCATCTGCACCGCGGTTGCACTGGTTTGCGCCAGCGGCCAGGTGCTTGCCGATACCGCCAGCCACAACGCCAGTGCTGAAGCTTTCCTGACCCTGGCGCACGCTGACAAGCTGGGCACTCCGGTGTACATGCAAGTGCAGCAAATGTTCGCTCAGCGTTTTGAACAGACCAAAGCCCCGGAATCCAAGAAAGCCGTACTGGAAACCTACCAGGCCAAGGCCAACGCCGCGCTGGACCAGGCCATCGGCTGGAACAAGCTCAAGCCTGACATGGTCAAGCTCTACACCAGCAATTTCAGCGAATCGGAGCTGAAAGACCTGGTTGCGTTCTATCAGTCGCCACTGGGCAAGAAAGTCCTGGAAAAAATGCCGCAGCTGACCCAGCAATCGGCCCAGATGACCCAGGCCAAACTGGAAAGCGCCGTGCCAGTCGTCAACAAGCTGCTCGACGACATGACCAACGAGCTGGCACCGAAAGGCGCTGCGCCGGCCAAGAAGAAGTAAGCGGAGTTCGTGATGAGCATGCAACAACGCATCGAATCCACGCTGGCTCTGCTTCAGCCTGAACATTTGCAGGTGCTGGACGAAAGCCACATGCACAGTCGCGGGTTGCAGACCCACTTCAAGGCGGTGGTGGTCAGCGCGCAGTTCGAAGGCCTGAACCGGGTCAAGCGCCATCAGAAAGTCTACGGCACGCTCGGCGAGCTGATGGGCGAGTTCCATGCGTTGGCGCTGCACACCTACACCCCGCAGGAATGGGCAAAAGTCGGCGCCGCTCCGGCGTCGCCGACCTGTGCCGGCGGTAGCAAACATTAAGATCAAAAGATC
>NZ_JABULD010000429.1:0-3683 GCF_014060985.1 Pseudomonas sp. MD195_PC81_125 | reverse complement strand
CTTGCCCTGCGATTCTTCAGGGATGTCGATGGTGACGTTTTCGAACGGTTCCTGCTTCACGCCGTCAACTTCACGGATGATCACTTCAGGACGGCCCAGGGCCAGCTCGAAGCCTTCGCGACGCATGGTTTCGATCAGTACCGAGAGGTGCAGCTCACCACGGCCGGAAACCTTGAACTTGTCAGCCGAGTCGCCTTCTTCAACGCGCAGTGCAACGTTGTACAGCAGCTCTTTGTCCAGACGATCCTTGATGTTACGGGAGGTCACGAACTTGCCTTCTTTACCGCAGAATGGCGAGTCGTTTACCTGGAAGGTCATGGAAACGGTTGGCTCGTCAACGGTCAGCGGCTTCATCGCCTCGACGGTGTTGATGTCGCACAGGGTGTCGGAGATGAACAGCTCGTCGAAGCCGCTGATGCAGACGATGTCGCCGGCTGCTGCTTCTTCAACGTCAATGCGGTGCAGACCGTGGTGACCCATCAGCTTCAGGATACGACCGTTGCGGCGCTTGCCGTCGGCGCTGATCGCGACAACCGGGGTGTTCGGCTTGACGCGACCACGAGCGATACGGCCAACACCGATAACACCCAGGAAGCTGTTGTAGTCCAGAGCGGAGATCTGCATCTGGAACGGACCGTCACGGTCAACGGCCGGAGGCGGAACGTGGTCGACCACTGCCTGGTACAGCGCAGTCATGTCTTCGCCCATGGCGGTGTGGTCCAGACCGGCGATGCCGTTCAGGGCCGAAGCGTAAACAACCTGGAAGTCCAGTTGTTCTTCGGTCGCACCGAGGTTGTCGAACAGGTCGAAGATCTGGTCCAGAACCCAGTCCGGACGCGCGCCTGGACGGTCAACCTTGTTGATCACCACGATTGGACGCAGGCCGGCTTCGAACGCCTTCTTGGTCACGAAACGGGTTTGCGGCATAGGGCCGTCTTGAGCGTCAACCAGCAGCAGAACGGAGTCAACCATCGACATTACGCGTTCTACTTCGCCGCCGAAGTCGGCGTGGCCCGGGGTGTCCACGATGTTGATGTGGTAGCCGTTCCAGTTGATAGCGGTGTTTTTCGCCAGGATGGTAATACCGCGCTCTTTTTCCTGGTCGTTGGAGTCCATCACGCGCTCGTCGTTGAGCTCGTTGCGCTCCAGAGTGCCGGATTGACGCAGGAGTTTGTCTACCAGGGTGGTCTTACCATGGTCAACGTGGGCAATGATGGCGATGTTACGTAGATTTTCGATCACTTGTGTATCTCGATCAGAGGATTCGGTTTGCTGACAAGTCTTGGCAGCGATTAACAGTAGTGTCCGGCATGGCCGTTACAGCTTGACGGCGGTGTCGGGGGGCCGGTGACGCAGGCCACAGGCAAACAGCCCCGGGCACTTAGCTCGGTCGATAAACGCGCACATTGGCATGCCCCTCACTGAGCAAATGGTGAGCATGCAGGCGACTCATCACGCCTTTGTCGCAATACAGCAGGTACTGGCGAGTCGGATCCAGCTCCTTGAAACGAGCGTTCACTGCGTAGAACGGCATCGTCTGTACTTCTATGCCGGCGAGTTCCAGCGGGTCATCCTCGGCCGCATCCGGGTGACGGATGTCGATGACGATCTGACCGGCCAGCGCTTCGCCGACTTCTTCGATCTGCAAGTCCTGGCCCAATTCGTCGATCACTCGATCGATCGGCACCAGTTTGGCGTTTTCGAGCGCACGCTCGAGGACCGCCATGTCGAATTCTTTCTCTTCGTGCTCAACACGGTGGCGCTTGGCGGCGGTCTTCGGATTGACCGAGATGACCCCGCAGTACTCCGGCATGTGCCGGGCGAAATCGGCGGTGCCGATCTCGTTGGCCGTGTCGATGATGTCCTGCTTGTGCGCAACGATCAGTGGGCGCAGGACCAGCTTGTCGGTCACGCAGTCGATCACCGACAGGTTCGGCAGCGTCTGGCTCGATACCTGGGAAATCGCTTCGCCGGTGACCAGCGCGTCGATGTGCAGCCGGTCGGCAATGGCCGACGATGCGCGCAACATCATACGCTTCAATACGACGCCCATATGACTGTTATCGACTTTGCCGAGAATTTCACCCAACACTTCTTCGAACGGAACACTGACAAATAGCACGCGTTGCGAGCTGCCGTACTTCTTCCAGATGAAATGCGCGACTTCCATCACGCCCCAGTTCGTGGGCACGCCCGCCCAGATTGAAGAAGCAGAAATGCGCCATCAGGCCGCGGCGCATGATCTGGTACGCGGCAACCGTCGAGTCAAAGCCGCCGGACATCAATACCAGCGTCTGCTCTAGGGCGCCGAGCGGGTAACCGCCAATACCGTTGTGCTGGCTGTGGATGACAAACAACCGTTGGTCGCGAACTTCGATGCGAACTTCGATTTCCGGGTCTTTGAGGTCGATTCCGGCCGCCCCGCATTCGCGACGCAGCTTGCTGCCGACGTATTTTTCGACGTCCATCGAGCTGAACGGATGCTTGCCTGCACGTTTGCAGCGCACCGAAAAAATCTTCCCGGCCAGCACATCGCCGTAGTGCTGTTTGCACTTCTCGGTGATGTCGTCGAAGTCGCCCAGCGGGTATTCGTCGATCTGCAGAAAGTGCGCGACGCCGGGAGTACAAGTGAGGCGCTCGCCCATCTCTTTCAAGGCTTTGGGGTCGGTCACGCGGGTTTCCAGCTCGAGATTGTCCCACACACCGTTCACCACCACGGCCGGGTCCAGATCGCGGAGCACGGCGCGGATGTTCTTGGCCAGCTGGCGGATGAAACGCATCCGGACAGGGCGGCTTTTGATGGTGATCTCGGGGAAGACTTTTACGATTAGTTTCATGAAAACAGCGCGCGCAGGGCCAGCCGAAAAAGGGGGGCGCGGATTATAGCGGAAATTGCTCAAGGTTTAACCAGTTAATATGCAGAAGGTTTCACTTGCACCAAAACGGGTCATTTCTGATTTGAAGCGCTACATTAAGGGGCGATAATTTCGCCTTTATGGCGCTTTCTTGCTTTGAAAGCGTGAAATTGGGGCAAAAAACCCATGCTGGGGCACTGGCATGCAATTTGCTCCCTTGTGAGGCAGGTTGCCTTGGCAGAGTATCTGCGCCGGCATCACCCAAATTAAGGGCATCCACTACCAAGCCCTAAGCCACCCGGAGGACACTATGTCGAAGTCGGTTCAACTCATCAAAGATCATGACGTCAAGTGGATTGATCTGCGCTTCACGGACACCAAAGGCACTCAGCACCACGTGACCATGCCGGCTCGCGATGCGCTGGAAGACGACTTCTTCGAAGTCGGCAAGATGTTCGACGGTTCCTCCATCGCTGGCTGGAAAGGCATCGAAGCCTCCGACATGATCCTGCTGCCGGACGACGATACTGCCGTTCTCGACCCGTTCACCGAAGACGCGACCCTGATCCTGGTTTGCGACATCATCGAACCTTCGACCATGCAAGGTTACGATCGCGACCCGCGCGCCATCGCGCACCGTGCCGAGGAATACCTGAAGACCACCGGTATCGGTGACACCGTCTTCGCCGGTCCAGAACCAGAATTCTTCATCTTCGACGAAGTGAAGTTCAAGTCCGACATCTCCGGCTCGATGTTCAAAATCTACTCCGAGCAAGGTTCGTGGATGTCCGACCAGGACATCGAAGGCGGCAACAAAGGCCACCGTCC
>NZ_JABULD010000630.1:0-2026 GCF_014060985.1 Pseudomonas sp. MD195_PC81_125 | reverse complement strand
GGCCCCTGTTTGCAAACTGGGGCGATCTGCTCGCGCGCGCGGTCCAGCGGCTTGAGCGCGCGACGCACCGTCAACCGTTGCAGCAGCAGAATCAGCAGCAAGCCGCCAAGGCCCAGCCCGAGGCCGATCTGGCGCATACGCTGGAAACTCTCGCGCACCGGGGTGTAATCCTGGGCGACGCTGATGGAGATTGACTGCCCCAAACGCCGATAATCCGAACGCAACACCAGCAACTGCTGACCGTCCGGGCCCAGTTGCAGGTTGCTGTGCAGGCCGGGATGGTCAAGCAGCGGCAAGTCCTGATCCCACAGCGAACGCGAGCGCCAGTGGCTGTCGGCAAAATCGATGCGGAAGTAATGCCCGGAAAACGGTCGCTGATAGGCCGGCGACAGGTGCCGCTCATCCAGTTGCAAACCTTGCGGGCCACGCACCAGCGCCACCAGCAGGCTTTCGCTGTCGTTGCGCAGGCCGGCTTCGAGATAACGCTGCAAACCGACTTCGAACAACCACAGGCTGGTTTGCGCCAGTACCAGGCCGACGATCACCATCACGCTGATCAAACCCAGGCTCAAACGGCGCTGGATCGACCTCACGAAGCCTGCCCGCCGAACAGGTAACCCTGGCCCCGCCGGGTTTCGATCACCGATTTGCCGAGCTTGCGCCGCAGGTGGTTGACGTGGACTTCGAGGACGTTGGAGTCACGCTCGGTCTCGCCGTCGTAGAGGTGCTCGGCGAGGTGGGTTTTCGACAGGATCTGTTCCGGGTGCAGCATGAAATAACGCAGCAGGCGGAATTCAGCGGCGGTCAGCTGAATCTCGCTGCCGTCACGAATCACGCACTGGCGACCTTCGTCCAGATGCAGGCCGGCGGCCTTGAGCGTCGGCTGGTTGGCCTGGCCCTTGGAGCGGCGCAGCAACGACTGCACGCGCAGGTGCAGCTCTTCAGGGTGATACGGTTTGGTCAGGTAATCGTCGGCGCCGGCCTTCAGGCCTTCGATGCGCTCGGCCCAGGAATCGCGGGCGGTAAGGATCAACACCGGGGTCGACAGGCCACCGGCGCGCCATTGCGCCAGCACCTCCAGCCCGGGAACGCCAGGCAGACCAAGGTCGAGAATGATCAGGTCATACGGCTCGCTGCTGCCCTGATACACCGCATCGCGTCCGTCCGCCAGCCAGTCCACCGCGTAGCCTTGGCGCTGCAGGCCGGCGATCAATTCGTCAGCCAGCGGCACGTGGTCTTCCACCAGAAGCAAACGCATCGGTCAATCTTCCTTGTCTTTAACTAATTCGCCAGTATCGGCCTTCAGGTGCAGCTCGCGCGCCACGCCCTCGACGGTCAGCAGCTCGACTTCATACACGTAGACGTCGTGCTTTTCCTCCAGCTCGACTTCCAGCAGTTTCGCGCCGGGGTAGCGATCCAGCGCCTGTTGCAGCACCTGCTCCAGCGGCAGGATCACCCCCTGCTGCCGCAGCCGCAGCGCCTCGTCCTGATCGAGATCGCGGGCCATCGCCGCCGAGCAAACAATCACAAGCGCCAACGCCGTGCGGCTGGTGGCGCGAACATTAACCTTCATTACGTATCCTGATGATCCTTGAGAACCTGCCCAGTCACCGCGTCTAATTCCAGATCCCACTCAAGCCCTTGTGGATCACGCATTTCGACCTGGTAGACATACTTGCCGTACTGCTCTTCCAGCTCGGTATCGGTGATGGTCGACCCCGGATGTCTGGTCAGCGCCGTGGCGTTGAGCTTCTCGAAGGAGACGATAGTACCAGCGTCGCGCAGGCGCAGGGCTTCGTCGGGGCCAAGATCGCGGGCATGGGCGAGGCTGGCGGTCAGACCGATGATCGCGGCAATGGACAGGGCAGTCAGGGTTTTCATGGATGTCTCCGTATTTTTATGTGCAGCTACGGTGGGCACCTTAGCGGGATCAACTTAACTGAAACTGAATTGCCATCATTGCCCCTGTAGAGGCTGCCGCAGGCTGCGATCTTTTGATCTTGCCTTTWAAAATCAAAAGATCGCA
>NZ_JABULD010000733.1:0-814 GCF_014060985.1 Pseudomonas sp. MD195_PC81_125 | reverse complement strand
CTTTAAAACAAAAAACCAAACTTTGCTCGATGTTTTATATTCCCGACCCCTTCACAACCAGCCACGTTAACCTGGCTGATTGCCGCACTAACCAACACGGACCAGAACAACTCAATATGGATATTAACCGCAACCTTTTTGCAACGACCCCCGCATCGGCCGACGAAGTAGAACGATTGAAAATCGCCAGGGCTCTGGAGAACCGAAATTTCCTTCGACAATCTTTTCGTGCTGAAGAAGACCTCATGCAACTCGCTACGGAAGTGGTGTCGGGAAGTCGTTTCGACAGCGAACATCTCGCTGGCAAATTATTGCTGCGCTCACTCAGCAAACATCCGGAATTCATTGAATTCATTGCCTCCTTCGACCTTCCTGCCGATCACTTTTTCATGGTCAGAAGCAATGGTGAAGTTTACGCCGCCTATGAGGAATTCGGTGCTACGGGCTTTTACATCCAATCCACCATCATTACCGACGAACTGTATGAGATCGAATCTTTACGGAACGATATCGAACTCCTGTCGAAAACCGCATGGCGTTCTGGCGGCATTATTTCTTCCAGCGCTACGGTGCCACTGCGCAACTGGCTGGCGTTTCAGGAAATCGATCCGCCCAACGACTACGCAGACCTTGCAAACTTGATTGACTGCCTCAACTTCAAAATGCCCGCACCGCCAAAATTCGCTAACTACTGGGGTATTTCCGAGGAGACTCAGGATGTCGCCCTGATCATCGAGCCCGCACAGTATCCTGTGATCATGCAGGTCGTGCGAAAGTTGATGGCCGACCTGGGGGCGGGCATTCCGAACCGTTG
>NZ_JABULD010000576.1:0-2768 GCF_014060985.1 Pseudomonas sp. MD195_PC81_125 | reverse complement strand
CGATGAGGCCGGCATATCAGGCATCTATGTGACTGACAGACCGCCATCGCTGGCAAGCCAGCTCCCACAGGGTTTTGTGCAATATCCGGATTATTGCGCAGCCGTCATGGCTGGCCGGCACCCGCGAAACACATCCAGCCCCGGCTGATACAGCGCGGTCTTCACCTCGAACAAGCCCAGCACCGAATGGAACAGGTTGTCATGGCTCAGGTCCGGCTGCCCGGTCTTGCCTTGCAGGCAATCGCGATCAATCCCCAACTGCGCCAGCGTGTTGTTGCCAAACCACATCACCATCGGCACATGAGTCTGCGCCTCGGGCGCCAGCGCATACGGCGCCGCATGCAGGTACAGGCCGTTTTCGCCCAGGGATTCGCCGTGATCGGAGACATACACCATCGAGGTGTCCAGTGAGTCCTGATTGCGTTTGAGCAACTCGATGACCTTGGCGAGGAAGTGGTCGGTGTAGAGGATGGTGTTGTCGTACACGTTCACCAGTTCATCGCGGCTGCAACTGCCCAGCTGGTTGGTGTGGCAGATCGGGGCGAAGCGCTCCATGCTTTTCGGGTAGCGCTCGTAGTATTCCGGGCCGTGGCTGCCGTCGGCGTGCAGGACGATGATCGCGTGGCCCTTGAGGCTGTCGATGTAGCCTTGCAGGTCGGCCAGCAGCGCTTCGTCCAGGCAGTTGTTGCCGTCGCAGAACGGCCCCGGCTGGTTCTTCGCGATGTCGCGGTGCGGTACGCGCAGACAGGTGCCCTTGCAGTCGCTGTTGTTGTCCAGCCACAGCACCTGCACGCCGGCCCGTTGCAGGATATCCAGCAGGCCTTCGTAGGTTTTGCCTTTCTTGTCGCTGTAATCCTCACGGGGGAACATCGAGAACATGCACGGCACCGACACCGCCGTGGACGTGCCGCAGGAATGCACCTGAGTGAAGTTGAGGATGTCCAGTTTGCTCAGCTCGGGATTGGTCTCGCGCGCATAGCCGTTTAGCGAAAAATGATCGGCGCGGGCGGTTTCGCCGACCACAAACACCATCAGCGACTTTTTCTCGCGGCTGGCGGCTTTGACGCTCATCACCGCGTCTTCCCCGATGGCCTGCACCACAAAATGCTTTTTTGATGCCCAGGCGTTGCTTGGTGTACTTGCTGATGGCGTAGATGTAATTGGTCGGGTTGATGAAATGGGTGAGCTTGTCTTCTTCACGGAAGATCGGCGCATAAGTCGAATAGAACGCGCCCACTGAGGCGCCGATCACCAGCACGCAGGCGGCAATCACCAGCAGCTTGTTGAGCAGGCCGCGAAAGAACGGTCGATAACTCACCGGCCAGCGCCAGATCAACGCCGCTGGCAGCACGCCGAGCAGCAACACATAAGCCAGCAGCTTGCCGTTGAACAGCGCGGCAGCCTCGGCGGGATTGGTTTCGAATACGTTCTGGATCATCACCGTATCGATGGTGATCCCATATTCGTTCATGAAATACGCGGCGCAGGCCGAGAGCAGGGCGACCACGGTCAGCGCCGGTTTCAGCGTCCAGCGAAACGACACCAGGGTCAGTAGCAGGGTGATCGCCGCCCACAGGAACAGCCCGAACGAGGCGAAAAACGCCAGTTTGTGCGCGCCTTGCAAGGTGATCAGATTCCCCAGCGCCTTCCAGGTCGCCAGGTTGTACAGCGTCACCAGTGCCAGGGAAAACAGCAGCACCAGACGGGTGGAAGTGATGGACGGTAAACGCAGTCCTTTGCCCAAAGCCATTACAGACATTCCTCTAGCAGAATAGAAAACACGCGCGGTAACGCGCGTAACTGTAGAAGAACAATAGTAAAAAATTCGTAAACATCCTGTAACAAATAACCCCGTTCCCTGTAGGAGCTGCCACAGGCTGCGATCTTTTGATCTTGCTTTTCAAAATCAAAAGATCGTCCGAACGCGGCCCTAGCCTGCGGCAGCTCCTACACAAGGCGGGGAGTCAGAAGGATTTGCTCAGGCTGGCGACCACCGTCGCCGTGCACACATCCTTGAACCCCCAGTTGCTCAGACACTGGCTCTGCGACAGATCGGTATCGATGTAGCTCAGGCCCAATACCACGCCTGCCAGGTTGTGCGTCAGTTTGACCTCCCATTCGCGGTAGCTGTCCTCGACATGCCCGGACGCCGAGTACAAATGCGGATCTTTGAAATCCATAGTGCCGTAACGCAGTTTCAAGCCAGAGTCGAACGGCAGTTCGGTTTCATAACCGACATAGCTGTAGAGCGAACTCTGCTTGCTGTCGATCCCCGGCGCATCGCTGGAGTAATACGCCGCCAGCTTCACTCCGTAGACGCCGAGAATCCCGTAAACCTCGCTCTGGTTGAACTGGCTTTCCTTGGGGTAGGCGTACTTGATGTAGCCCAGATCGAGGCTGACATCCTCGGTGGCCTGCCACAGCCAGCCCGCGTAGTAGTCGACTTCCTGCCGGGTTTTCAGACCACCGCCGAAATCGACGTTGGAACTCCAGGCCCCCACGTACAAACCGCTGCTGTGGGCCAGCGTCAGACCGGCCTGCACCGCCGGGTCATTCTGGGTTTGCGAGATACCGCGAGTGCGGTAGTCGCTGGCCAGCGTCAGGTCGACCAGCACGGCGAAATCGTCGTTCAAGGGAATCGCGTGGCTGCTCAGGGGCAGCAGGCTCAAGGAACTCAGGGCGAGCAAGGGCAAGGCTTTCATGTGAAGTCCCGGTGTTGTGATTATTTTTGGGCAGAAAGGGAAACCTGTAGGAGCTGCCGAAGGCTG
>NZ_JABULD010000100.1:0-4951 GCF_014060985.1 Pseudomonas sp. MD195_PC81_125 | reverse complement strand
AGCTCCTACACGAGCTGACGGGGCTGCGATCTTTGCTTTTACTCGTCTGCGATATGTTGCGCACCGTTCCATTGACCTGCTGCAGACTCCACGACTAACGGACCATGGATAATGGCGTTCTAGTGGCGTTTAATGCAGTCACAACAATGAGAACATGCGTGGGGTGTTGAAATGACGAGAGATGGATCTCTGGTTGGGGCTTTGCCCGCACCAGTGCTGTTGCCGAAAAACCGCTGGATCGCTCCGACCCTGCAAAGCATCGCCCTGATGCTGTTGCTTGCCGGCATGACGCTGGGTGGAGGCTCGCTGTACATCGGCCTGCCGCTGGCGGTGCTGATTGTCTGGCTGCCGCGCCTGCGCTCGCGTGCCATCCCCGATGTTGCCCCTGTCGATGCCGGCAGCGCGATTTCCGAACTCACTCGCGACCTTTCCTACACCACCAGTCATAACGCGCTGTCAGCCGCCGGTGTGGCGTTTTCCGTCAAGCAACTGGCGAGCAAACTGGAATCGCAACTCGACGCGGCGGCGCAGATTGTCAGCAACGCCGAAGTGATGATCGCCACCGAACACGCCACCTCGCAGCTCAGCCGTGAAGCGCTGGACGCCGCCAGTGAAGCGCATCACAGCAGCGCGGCGGGTCGCACCGAGCTGGTGGATTCGATTGCGCGCATGCATCAACTCAGTCAACGCGCCAACGCCAGCCGTGAGTTGATCGAAGCCTTGAGCCTGCGCAGCGACGACATTCAACGGGTGACGCTGGTGATTCAGTCCATCGCCAGCCAGACTAATCTGCTGGCGCTGAATGCGGCGATTGAAGCGGCGCGGGCCGGCGAGCATGGCCGGGGTTTTGCGGTGGTGGCGGATGAGGTGCGCGGTCTGGCGGCGCGCACGGCGTCGGCGACGGGCGAAGTCGGGGAGATGGTCGCGGACATTCAGCAGCGCACCGCGCAAGTGGTGGAGCAGATCCGCGAGCTGTCCAGCGATCTGCACACCGGCGTCGAGCAGGTCGAGAACACCGGCCAGCATCTGGACAACATCGCCCGGTTGGCCGCAGGCGTGGAAGGTCAGGTCGGCGAAATCGCCCGGGGTGCGGAAACCAATCGCGAGCAGCTCGACAGCCTGTTCAAGGCCATCGAACAGATGCGCTGCGATCTGGCGATCAGCGATCAACAGACCCGGCGCCTTGCCGAGGCCGCCGTGCAGATGGAAGGCCAGGCGGAAACCATTAGCGAGCGCCTGGCCGAAGTTGGTCTGGATGACTATCACCAGCGCGTCTATGACCTGGCGCGTGAGGGCGCGAGTCAGATTGCGGCGCGGTTCGAAGCGGATGTCGAGCAGGGGCGGATCAGCCTTGAGGATTTGTTCGACCGTCAATATCAGCCGATTCCCGGGACGCAACCGCCGAAGTATCAGACCCGTTTCGACCGTTACACCGATCAGGTGCTGCCGGCGATTCAGGAGCCGCTGCTGCCGCGCCACGAAGGCCTGGTGTTCGCCATCGCCTGCACGCAACAGGGCTATGTGCCGACGCATAACCTGGCGTTCAGTCAGCCTTTGACCGGTGACGAGCAGGTCGATGCGGTGGGCAACCGCACCAAGCGCAAGTTCGCTGACCGCACCGGGATTCGCTGCGGCAGTCATCAGCAAGCGGTGCTACTGCAGACGTACACCCGCGATACCGGCGAGCTGATGCATGACCTGTCGGTGCCGATCATGGTCAAGGGCCGGCATTGGGGCGGTCTGCGCCTGGGCTATAAGCCAGAGACTCCGCGCTGATCGATTGTTACCGCTCGCGCAATGAATCTGTGCACGGGCGTTGCTGTTTCCTCTGCGACGAAGTCATTAACATGGCCGTTAGTTAGGTAGCTAATGAAGTCGAGAGGTCAGTATGTGCAGAGTCGATGTCGCGGTGATGATTGGCAGTGGTGTGCCCGCCGGATTGCGCGCGATGGGCCAGAGTGTCTGCTGGGTGGTGCTGCTCAACGGTGAGCGGCGCGGCACTGCGTTCGCCAGTCGCGACGAAGCGGAGGAGTGCAAGGCTGCCTGGCTCGCGCAACTGATGGCCGAGCCTGGCGACAGCTTGCACTGACATTTATTAACGTCCGTCGTGCAGGCGTACGTTCAACTCATCGACCAGCACCGCTTCTTCGCCGTCGGCGCGCAACCACTCTTTCAGAAGTTGCGCCTGTTGCGGCGTCCAGAAATCGGCATCGATCAACTTGGTGTTGGCGTCCAGCGGATGCGCCTCGATGAAATCGTCGATTGCCCCGTTTTCCGAAGGCAGGCCCAGTTGGTCGAACAAGGTTTTCAGATCATAGGCTGGCAGTTCCATCGTTTACTCCTTTTGCGTAGGCCGGAATGGCGCTGTCGCTCGCTCTTTATCTGAGGCGGCCGTTGGACAAGAGTTCGATTCGTGATTCAAGCGAGCGGGCAAGGGCGCACGCTTCGTTATGATCTTCGCGGAAACCTCTTACACGACCGGTGGATGATTCTTTGATATGAAAGAACGCGTTGCCCGCCGGAACTACCTGAAATCGAGGTCTGTGATTGCCTGGTCCGTGCTCCGCCAGTTCAGCCAAATCGGTGCCTTGCAGTACGAATGGCGTATCGATACCCGGGTTGGAAGGCTGGGCAAAGTGAGTCAGAGTGCACATATGAAGTCCTTTTCATGAGATAGCCGACGGTTACAGGTCGGTTCGGGTAGTCGGAAGGAGCATCGCTGCTCTAGAATCGCCAGTGTCTGTTGGCGACAGGTGCCTATCTAAAGCAATTTTTTACCGGCGATATGTCGGAAAAGGGCTTTTTTTCGTCAGCTTTTTCCCTAAGGTTTGTAGTCCGTCTTCGTTGCGCTTCAATGAAGATTTTTCCTTCAAAGCCTGGCGAACGTCGAGGCAAGTTTCTCGCCTGACTTTCCAGTAGTCTTGCGAACTTGTGATGTATGGGCGCTCCGCTTGTTTCAGGTGTACTGAAGTCAATCGGTAACAGCATCGGCCTGGCCGTTTTTTTGCCGTGTGCGTTTTGCGCAGGTACTTTTCAGATGTGGGGATGTTTCCTTGGCAGTCAGTAATCTCGATATGCATGCTTTGTTCGTGTTGGGTGATTTGCGTGCAAAGCTGGTCAAGCTGTTTCAATCGCGTTTTGTTTACATCACCGAACAGAACGCCGAAGGTATTTACGTGGCCGAGATCGACACCGAAAGTGCATTGGTGGTCGATGACAAACCGGGACTCAAGCTCAAGGTCGGCGATCATTTCAGCGCGGCCGTGCTGCCCAGCCGTGAAGGCGGCAAGATGGACATCCGCTTTCGTGAAATCAAACTGACGGTGTACGGCCTGGGCGATTACGCTTTTGTCGATACAGCGGAGGGTCACGCGATCCTGTTCAAGGAAGGCCACAGCGTGGTGACGGTGTTTGCCGCGCATCAGCAATTGCAGGAAGGCCTGACCAAAACCCTGAAAGCGGTCACCGGCAAAGCCGCGAAGTGGCGCAAGGGCGAGTTGGTCACGTTCAAGGCCAGCGAGTGACTGGCGATTTGAGTCGCGCTGACTTCCATTCCCGGCACCTCGACCGAGCACGTGAAGAGGCTTTGCGGTTGTTCAACGCCAAAGCCGGGATGCAAGGCGCGTGGTTGAACTGGGTGGCTGCGCAGATCTACACGTTGCGGCCTGCGGAATACGCCAGCATGGTCAGACGCGAGCTGCAAAGCTTGCAGGAAAAGTCTGAAACGTAACCTCGTCGGGATAGGGTCCCGGAAAAAGCAGGAACCTCGGCTACAGTCAGTTGACTGAGTATTCAGAGGCTTGCGGTCTTCTGCCAGGCCATCCTGCTACTGCTGTGAACAGCACGAGGTGCAAAAGCATGAAAGGATTTCGACGGCTACTGGCCGCCAGCATGGTCACGTTTGGTGTGCTGACATCGGCGCAACCGGTGACGGCGGCGCAAACGCCCATCCATTTTGCCGACCTGAACTGGGAAAGCGGCAGCCTGATCACCGATGTTCTGCGGATCATCGTCGAGAAAGGTTATGGCTTGCCGACGGATACGTTGCCGGGCACCACCATCACCCTGGAAACGGCGCTGGCCAACAATGACATTCAGGTCATTGGCGAGGAGTGGGCCGGGCGCAGTCCGGTGTGGGTCAAGGCCGAGGCGGAGGGCAAGGTCGCCAGTCTCGGTGATACGGTCAAGGGTGCTACCGAAGGCTGGTGGGTGCCGGAGTACGTGATCAAGGGTGACCCGGCCAAGGGTATCAAGCCGCTGGCGCCAAATCTGCGCAGCGTCAGTGACCTCAAGCAATACAAGGACGTGTTCAAGGACCCGGAAAACCCGAGCAAGGGCCGTTTTCTCAACAGCCCGATTGGCTGGACCTCGGAAGTGGTGAACAAGCAGAAGCTGAGCGCTTATGGCTTGCAGGATGACTACACCAACTTCCGCAGTGGGTCGGGTGCGGCGCTTGATGCCGAAATCAGCTCTTCGATCCGCCGGGGCAAACCGGTGCTGTTCTATTACTGGTCGCCGACACCGTTGCTGGGGAAATTCAAACTGGTGCAGCTGGAAGAACCACCGTTTGATGCCAAGGCGTGGAAGACCCTGACCGATGCCGACAATCCCAATCCGAAACCGACCCGTTCCTTGGCCTCGAAACTGTCGATTGGCGTGTCTACGCCGTTCCAGAAGCAGTATCCGCAGATCGCGGCGTTCTTCAGCAAGGTGGATTTCCC
Organism: Pseudomonas sp. MD195_PC81_125; assembly: GCF_014060985.1. Lineage (NCBI taxonomy): Bacteria > Pseudomonadati > Pseudomonadota > Gammaproteobacteria > Pseudomonadales > Pseudomonadaceae > Pseudomonas > Pseudomonas sp. MD195_PC81_125. Next base: position 230 of record NZ_JABULD010000100.1, on the reverse strand, counting down.
GATCGACCCATTGAACAAGGCGTTGGCCGAGATGAGCGAGAAGCACACTGCGCCGCGCCAGGCGGCAGAAGCGTTCATGAAGGCACATCCGGAGGTGTGGCAGGCGTGGGTGCCGAAGGATGTGGCGGAGAAGGTCTCCGCCAGTTTGTAATCGCTCTCTGTAGGAGCTGCCGCAGGTGCGATCTTTTGATCTTGATCTTAAAATCAAAGTCAAAAGATCGTCCGATCGC
>NZ_JABULD010000383.1:0-5075 GCF_014060985.1 Pseudomonas sp. MD195_PC81_125 | reverse complement strand
GCCTGCAGAACGTGGTGTTCCAGGAAAAAACTCGGCAGCGTCTACGACAAGGCCGAGCGCGTTTCAAAACTCGCGGCGTACATTGCCGCGCGCATCGGCGGCAACGCTTCGTGGGCGGCCCGTGCCGGCTTGCTGTCGAAGTGCGACCTGGCCACCGAAATGGTCGGCGAGTTCCCGGAGATGCAAGGTGTCGCCGGTTACTACTACGCGCTCAATGACGGCGAGCCGGAAGATGTCGCGCTGGCGCTGAACGAGCAGTACATGCCACGCGGTGCCGGTGCTGAACTGCCGGCCACCCTGACCGGTGCCGCTGTCGCGATCGCCGACAAACTCGACACTCTGGTCGGTATCTTCGGTATCGGCATGCTGCCAACCGGCAGCAAAGACCCGTATGCCCTGCGCCGTGCGGCGCTGGGTGTGCTGCGCATCCTGATCGAGAAACAACTGGATCTGGACTTGAACGACGCCGTGGCCTTCGCCGTGACTGCGTTCGGCGCCAAGGTCAAGGCTGCCGGTCTGGCCGATTCGGTGCTGGAGTTCATCTTCGACCGTCTGCGGGCGCGTTATGAAGACGAAGGCGTGGATGTCGCCACCTACCTGTCGGTGCGTGCCCTGAAGCCGGGTTCGGCGCTGGACTTCGACCAGCGTGTGCAAGCGGTACAGGCCTTCCGCAAACTGCCGGAAGCGGCGGCGCTGGCGGCGGTCAACAAGCGTGTATCGAACCTGTTGAGCAAAGTCGAAGGCTCGGTGCCGACCGTGGTCGAGGCCAAATACTTCGACAACGCCAACGAGTTCTCGCTGTATTCGGCGATCCAGCAAGCGGATCAGGCGGTGCAGCCAATGGCCGCAGCGCGTCAGTACAACGAATCGCTGGCGCGTCTGGCGGCATTGCGCGAGCCGGTGGATGCGTTCTTCGACGCCGTCATGGTCAATGCCGAAGACGCCAAGGTCCGGGCCAACCGCTACGCGCTGCTGGCGCGCCTGCGTGGTCTGTTCCTCGGGGTTGCCGACATTTCGCTGCTGGGTTGAGGGACTGCTGTTGAAACTGCTGATTCTCGATCGGGACGGTGTGATCAATTACGACTCTGATGCTTACATCAAGTCGGTGGAAGAGTGGATTCCGCTGCCCGGTTCGATCGCAGCGATTGCGCAGTTGAGCAAGGCCGGCTGGACGGTGGCGGTCGCCACCAACCAGTCGGGCATTGCTCGCGGCTACTACGACCTCGCCACCCTCGACGCCATGCACGCGCGCTTGCGCGCGCTGGTAGCGGAGCAGGGCGGTGAAGTCGGGCTGATCGTGTATTGCCCGCACGGGCCGGACGAAGGTTGCGACTGTCGCAAGCCGAAACCGGGGATGTTGCAAACCATCGCGGCGCATTACAACGTGGCGCTGACGAATGTCTGGTTCGTTGGCGACAGCCTTGGTGACCTGGAGGCCGCCAAAGCCGTCGATTCACAGCCCGTTTTGGTAAAGACCGGGAAAGGCGAAAAAACTCTGGGCAAGACCCTTCCGGTCGGCACCCTGATTTTTGACGATCTGGCGGCGATTGCCGCAGAACTTATCCACAACTAGAGTGCTTCTGAAGTTCCTGACCAGGGATTGATCGGGAGTGCGCTTGAACAGTCGGGCAGTGCCCGTAACGGTAAACGTCGCCATGTCGATACTGCAGGCCATCAGAATTTTTCTCTTTTACCTGCTGCTGGGCACCACTGCCTTGCTGTGGTGCAGCCTGAGCTTTTTTTATCGCGCCCTTTCTGCCGTTCAAGGCGCGTTATCGTTTTATCAACGTGTACTGGTGCCGTTGCGCCTTGTGGTTGACCCAGGTGTTTCTCGGCATTCGTTACGAAATCAAAGGCGCGGAAAACGTGCCGGACCGGCCCTGCGTGATTCAGTCGAACCACCAGAGCACCTGGGAGACGTTCTTTCTCTCCGCTTATTTCTCGCCCTTGAGCCAGGTGCTCAAGCGCGAATTGCTGTACGTCCCGTTCTTCGGCTGGGCCATGGCCATGCTGCGGCCGATCGCGATTGACCGCGACAACCCGAAAGCCGCACTCAAGCAAGTCGCAGCCAAAGGCGATGAGCTGCTCAAGGACAACGTCTGGGTATTGATCTTCCCGGAAGGTACCCGCGTTCCCCACGGCACTATTGGCAAGTTCTCGCGCAGTGGCAGCGCCTTGGCGGTGAATGCGGCGCTTCCGGTCCTGCCGATTGCACACAATGCCGGCAAGTTCTGGCCGAAAATCGGCTGGGGCAAGAAGACGGGTGTGATCACCGTGGTCATCGGTCAGCCGATGTACGCCGAAGGCACTGGACCTCGCGCCATTGCCGATCTGAACGACCGGGTACAGGCCTGGAATGAACAGACTCAGCGCGAAATGGGTTCGCTGCCACCGGCGCCGCAGGCACCTGCCGCGAATGATCAGGTAGCTGTCTGAGATTTGTGGATAACCTGTGTACGGTTTTGTAGAAAAAGCCTGAATATTGAAATTAACTTGTTGATTTACTTATATATTTCTCAAGCTCATAAAACACCGTAAAAGGTGCATAAGTTTTTTTCGGAAGTAAAGAAACCGGCTGATATAGCCGGTTTTTTTGTGCCTGTTCACTCGGCCATCAACGGTAGCTGCAGCCGGAACGTAGTGCCTTCATCGACGATGCTATGGCACTCGATGCGACCGCCATGATGATCGATCACTGCCTTGACCATCGACAGCCCCAGACCGACGCCATCAATTCCCTGCGCCGATGAAAACCGTCGGTATTGAGTGAACAGATCCGGCAGTTCCTCGGCGGCAATGCCTTTGCCCTGATCGGTCAATTCACAGCACAGCCACTCGCCTTGGCAACTGACGCCCAACCGGATAGTGGTGCCTGCCGGGCTGTACTTGATGGCGTTTTCCAACAGGTTGAACAAGGCCCGGGTCAACAGGCCTTGATCCGCGCTGATCAGGCGTTCCTGGGATTGCTCATCCATTGCGTGCAACAGTTTGATGCTTTTCTGCTGGGCAATGGGCAGCGCCTGATCCAGCACGTCCAGCACCAGCATCGCGAACAGACTGGGTTGAAACTGGTAAGCCTCGGATTCCGCACGGGCCAGCAACACGAAACCATCGGTCAATTCCAGCGCGCGGCGTACCTGGCGTTCGATCTGTTCGAACAGCGGTGAGTCCGCTCCGACTTGATGGCGATGCACATCGAGCAGGGCCAAAATCGCTGAATGTGGGGCGCGCAGGTCGTGGGAAAGAAACCGCAACAAGACCCCACGCTGTTCTTCGGCGGCGCGTTCGGCACTCAGGTCGGTGAGGCTCAGCAGCCAGCCGATGGGGGTATCGCCATCCACCGGCAGCAAAGCCGCCCGTTCCAGACGCAAGCTGCGTTCCTTGTGATCGCGAAACTCCAGCAGCGCCAGGTCGGACAGCGCCGGGCGTGGTTCTGTGGACAACTCCGGGTAACCGAGGCGGGCCAGTTGCTCGACAACGTCGTCACCGACCAGTGGGTCATCGAACAATACGCGGGCCTTGCGATTACCCAGCAGGATCTGTCCCTTGGGATCGCTGATCAGCGTCGCCACCGGCAGGTACTCCAGACCGTCGGCAATGAAGCGCCGGGTATCGCGCGTGCGGCTCATGGCTTGCTCCAGTGCCATGATCTGGCCCTGCAGTTGGTCAGCGCTGGTGAATTGCGCGCGGCGTCGTTCCGGGAATACTTTCGGCTCGCGATCCAGCCGTGCCAGCTCCCAGCCAAAGTACGTCAGCACCACGCTCAGGCGCCGCCAGTTCCAGACCAGGTAGCCGAACAATATGCCAAGCGCTGCCGGCGTTGGTGACCACCAGTGTCGAACTTCCGCCAGTGCGGCGCTGGTGAGCAGCACACCCGCCACCCCGCCCAGCGTTACCCAGATCGCCCATCGCGGACGCCACGGCAGCAAACCGAGGACAACCGCCACCCATCCCACGGAAAGCAACGCGCTCCAAACCGCTGACGTATCGTGCAGATTAATCTGCGCGCGATACGACAACAGGGCAGTCAGTGGCAATAGCACTAGACTTATCCACAACCACTCACGCCCCAATCGCCGAAACAGGCGCTGCACCTGACTGGGCTCGCGGCTTTCACGCCGACGCGGGCTATTCATGACAAACAGGGCAGGGGACAGTGAATGGATTCATGGGCCACAGGTCTGAGGATGTAGATCCGAAGAATCATAGCGGACGTCGACCGATGGTGAACGGCTACTTTTATTGCGCAGGCCGAGCCGTTAACGTGGCCGGCCACTGCCCAAGCAACAAGGAACCCACGCGTATGCGCGTTGCGATACTGGATGATGAACCCGCCGAACTGCGTCGGGTCGAGCAAACCCTGCAGCAGATGGCTGCAGTGGGAGAGCAGCCTTGGTCGCTGCACAGCTTCGAACGGGGGGAGGACCTGTTGCGCCAGCTACGTCGGGACACCTTCGACTTGCTGATCCTTGACTGGCAACTGCCGGACATCACCGGCCTGGTGCTGCTGCGCTGGACCCGCGAACACATGGAATCGCCACCCGCCGCGATCATGCTGACCAGCCGCGACGGCGAAAGCGATATCGTCCAGGCGCTGAACGCCGGTGCCGACGATTACGTCAGCAAGCCTTTCCGCCCCAACGAGCTGAAAGCCCGCGTCGCCGCCGTCCTGCGCCGGCACAGCCAGCCACGCAGTAGCGCTGGCGAAGTCCTGACCTTCAATGACCTGACCTTCGACGATGCCGAACTGAGTGTCACCCGCGAGGGAAAGTCAGTCGTCATGACCGAACGTGAATACCGCCTGGCGCGGTGCCTGTTCAGTAACCTGGGTCGGCCGTTGTCGCGGGAGTATCTGTACGAGCGCTTCTGGCCCCACGAAGAAGTCGCTTCGTCACGGCCGCTGGATACGCACATTTATCGCCTGCGCAACAAACTGGGGCTGACGGCGGATCGCGGTTGGCAGTTGCTGACGATTTATGGGTATGGGTATCGGTTGGAGAGTGTGATGGTTGCATCCGAGTAAAAATCAAAAAGATCGCAGCCTGCGGCAGCTCCTACCGGTAATCCATGTAGGA
>NZ_JABULD010000336.1:0-9688 GCF_014060985.1 Pseudomonas sp. MD195_PC81_125 | reverse complement strand
CGCATTCCAAAATGTGGGGAGCGAGCCTGCTCGCGAAGAGGCCGGTAAAGACGCTAGAGAATTCTTTTGGGCAGATAGGGCGGCAAATACAGCCCGATGTAAGCATCAAACACCCGCATCCCTTCCTCGGCCATGCGCGGCGTGATCTGCCCGTGCTGCTGCACCGAACGTGCATACACGCGGTCGCCCAGTTCCATCGCCAGCGCAAACACGTCGACATCGGTCGGCAGTCGCGGCAATTCGAAGTGATGGTCGAACAGTTTGTGCATCAGGTCGCCGAGTTCGATGTCGTGCTGGCGGTCGGCCTGGGTCACTTCGGTCAGGCCGTGCTGGGCGAGGATCAACTGACGGGCCGCCGCGTCTTCGCCGTAGATCTCCAGCATCCGTTCCTCGATCAGCCGCGACAGGTCGCGCCAGTCGCGCAGGGCATCGTGGTCGATCGGCGCTTGCAGGCAGGCGCGAAACGCCGCGTGCACGTCGGCGGTCAATGCTTCGAGCAGCGCCGGGACGCTGGCGAAGAAGTGGTAGACCGAGGAGGGTGGAATCTGCGCGCGTTCGGCGACGCTGTAGATCGACAGGCTGGCCACACCCTCGGCAGCCAGCAGCGTGCGCGCGGCGTCGAGTATCGAGTCGATGCGCGCCTGACTGCGGGCACGGGGTTTGCGGACGGGGGCGGGACGCGTCATGAAAGTCTCCTGCGGGGCAGCGGGCATTGTACGAGCCGGCTCTTGTGTTGTCTCGTCGGCCGCTTTCGCGAGCAGGCTCGCTCCCACAGGGAGGCTCTGTGTGCACAGTATTCATGTTCACTGGAGATTAACTGTGGGAGCGAGCCTGCTCGCGAACCGCCGCAGGCGGCCATAAAAAAAAACGCCGTTGGCTGAATCAGCTGACGGCGTTCTGTTTGGCACTACAACCGCTTAAACGGTATGCAGATACCAGTTGTACTCAAGGTCGGAGATGGAGTGTTCGAACTCCTCCAGCTCGCTTTCCTTGCAGGCGACGAAGATATCGATGTATTTCGGATCGATGTACTTGGCCATCACCTCGCTGTCGTCCAGCTCACGCAGGGCATCGCGTAAGTTGTTCGGCAGGCTCTGTTCGTTCTGCTCGTAGCTGTTGCCTTCGACCGGAGCGCCCGGTTCGATTTTGTTCACCAGACCGTGATGCACACCGGCCAGGACCGAAGCCATCAGCAGGTACGGGTTGGCGTCGGCACCGGCCACGCGGTGTTCGATCCGTACGGCGTCGGCAGAGCCAGTCGGCACGCGGATCGCCACAGTGCGGTTGTCCAGGCCCCAGCACGGCGAGTTCGGTACATAGAACTGCGCGCCGAAGCGACGGTACGAGTTGACGTTCGGGCAGAGAAAAGCCATCTGCGCCGGCAGGGTCTCGAGCACACCGCCGATCGCGTGACGCAGCGCGGCGTTCTGCTCGGGATCCTCGCTTGCAAAGATGTTCTTGCCATCTTTGTCGAGCACCGAGATGTGGACATGCAGACCGTTACCGGCCTGGCCCGGGTACGGCTTGGCCATGAAGGTGGTGTCCATTTCATGGTCGTAGGCGATGTTCTTGATCAGACGCTTGAGCAGAACCGCGTAATCGCATGCCTTGATCGGGTCGGCGACGTGGTGCAGGTTCACTTCGAACTGCGCCGGGGCACTTTCCTTGACGATGGCGTCGGCCGGGATGCCTTGCTCTTTGGCGCCTTCCAGAATGTCCTGGAGGCAGTCGACGTATTCGTCGAGGTCGTCGATCAGGTAGACCTGAGTCGAGTGCGGGCGTTTGCCGGAAATCGGCGAGCGTGGCGGCTGTGGACGGCCGTTCACGTTTTCCTGGTCGATCAGGTAGAACTCCAGCTCGAAGGCTGCGCAGATGGTCAGGCCCAGCTCGTCAAACTTTGCAACAACTTGACGGAGCACTTCGCGCGGATCGGCGAAGAACGGGTCGCCTTCGAGTTCGTGCATGGTCATCAACAGTTGCGCGGTCGGGCGCTTCTGCCATGGCTCGTTGCACAGGGTATCGGGGATTGGATAGCAGATCCGGTCGGCGTCGCCGATGTCCAGACCCAGGCCGGTGCTTTCCACCGTAGAACCATTGATATCCAGAGCAAATAGAGAGGCCGGCAGGTTGATGCCTTTCTCGTAAACCTTGTGGAGGCTGGTGCGTTCGATGCGCTTGCCGCGCACCACACCATTCATATCCGCAATCAGAAGGTCAACGTACAGAACCTCAGGATGTTCCTTAAGGAACGCGTTCGCTTCGTTAAGCTGAACGGCACGCGGGGGTACCGACATGATGCAACACCTTTGTTGTTAAAAATATCAATCATTGATCTTTTCTGGTTTCAGTCAACCCGAACGGCATGCCGAAGTCAAGCGAGGCCTTTTTTGCCCTAAAAAAGCGCTGCGAGGGCATTTATGGGGCACTTTGGGGCAGTTTTTTGTCCTTGGGACGCTTGGCACCCGCGGGCTTGAGCAGGCCGTGTTGTATTTTTTACGGGGGTGTTGTGTAAAAAAATGAACAAGGCTAAGCTCCGATCAAACCCATAACAGCAATAATACCGGGGTGCTTCATGTCTCGCCTGCCGTTAATCGGCATCACCGACTGCTCGCAACAGTCCGGTCTGCATGCTCAACACATCAGTGGCGACAAACCCGTCCGTAGTGCAGCCTGCAAGGCTCGCGGGCTGTCGACGATGTCCTCGTCCGCATCAGGCCAAACGGCAGCGTCCGTTATTCTGGACGTACGGCAAAGCATTCTGTTCATGGCGTCTTCCTTCAATATAGATCCCTTTGAGTCCCAAAGCCTGTGCCGCTTCCCCAGCCGTGCTCATGATTCTGCACGCCTTGAATGTGCACAGGAAATGCAACGCCAGCGTAAAGGGCAGGTAAGCTCCTCTTTCATTGTCGATGCGCGGTGCCAGGCGTAAGCCGGCACTGCGCGCAAGCAAGCCCCCTTTAACGCGACGCCACGGCGTCAAACTTTGCCTGACACGATGTCAGGAGACTCAGCCCAGAGGCATTTATGAGTAACAACCTCGACCAGCTCACCGATTGGTTGAAAGACCACAAGATCACAGAAGTCGAATGCATGATCGGCGACTTGACCGGTATCACCCGGGGCAAGATCTCGCCGACCAACAAGTTCATCGCCGAAAAGGGCATGCGTCTGCCGGAAAGCGTGCTGTTGCAGACCGTGACCGGCGACTACGTCGAAGACGACATCTATTACGAACTGCTCGACCCGGCCGACATCGACATGATCTGCCGCCCCGATCAGAACGCCGTATACCTGGTGCCATGGGCCATAGAGCCGACCGCCCAGGTGATCCACGACACCTACGACAAGCAAGGCAACCCGATCGAGCTGTCGCCGCGCAACGTGCTCAAAAAGGTCCTGAAGCTCTACGCCGACAAGGGCTGGCAGCCGATCGTGGCGCCGGAGATGGAGTTCTACCTGACCAAGCGCAGTGACGACCCCGACTATCCGCTGCAGCCGCCAATCGGCCGCTCGGGCCGTCCGGAAATCGGGCGTCAGTCGTTCTCCATCGAAGCGGCGAACGAGTTCGACCCGCTGTTCGAGGACGTCTACGACTGGTGCGAACTACAGGAGCTGGACCTCGATACCCTGATCCACGAAGACGGCACGGCGCAGATGGAAATCAACTTCCGTCACGGCGATGCACTGTCGCTGGCCGACCAGATCCTGGTGTTCAAGCGCACCATGCGCGAAGCCGCGCTCAAGCATGACGTGGCCGCCACCTTCATGGCCAAGCCGATGACCGGCGAGCCGGGCAGTGCGATGCACTTGCACCAGAGCATCATCGACATCGAGACCGGCAAGAACGTGTTCTCCAATGAAGACGGGACCATGAGCCAGCTGTTCCTGCACCACATCGGTGGCCTGCAGAAACTGATCCCGGAATTGCTTCCGCTGTTCGCGCCGAACGTCAACTCGTTCCGCCGCTTCCTGCCGGACACTTCGGCGCCGGTGAACGTGGAGTGGGGCGAAGAGAACCGCACCGTGGGCCTGCGCGTCCCGGATGCCGGCCCGCAGAACCGCCGCGTGGAAAACCGCCTGCCGGGCGCCGACGCCAACCCGTACCTGGCGATTGCCGCGAGCCTGCTCTGCGGTTACATCGGCATGGTCGAGGGCCTCAATCCGAGCGCGCCGGTGGTCGGTCGCGGCTATGAACGCCGCAACCTGCGCCTGCCGCTGACCATCGAAGACGCGCTGGAGCGTATGGAAAACAGCGCAACCATCGAGAAATACCTGGGCAAGACCTTCATTACCGGCTACGTCGCGGTCAAGCGGGCCGAGCATGAAAACTTCAAGCGCGTGATCAGTTCCTGGGAGCGTGAGTACTTGCTCTTCGCCGTCTGATACGCCGGGCGCGGCTGGCAGCAGCCGCGCCTTCACCGATAACAAGGAGAATTGGCATGACCAGCAACAACCCGCAAACCCGTGAGTGGCAAGCCCTGAGCAGCGAACACCACCTGGCCCCGTTCAGCGACTTCAAGCAACTGAAAGAGAAGGGCCCACGGATCATCACCAACGCCAAGGGCGTGTACCTGTGGGACAGCGAGGGCAACAAGATCCTCGATGGCATGGCGGGTCTGTGGTGCGTGGCGATCGGTTATGGCCGCGATGAGCTGGCTGACGCGGCTGCCAAGCAGATGCGCGAACTGCCTTACTACAACCTGTTCTTCCAGACCGCCCACCCGCCGGCGCTCGAACTGGCCAAGGCCATCGCCGACGTGGCGCCGGAAGGCATGAACCATGTGTTCTTCACCGGCTCCGGCTCCGAAGGCAACGACACCATGCTGCGCATGGTTCGCCACTACTGGGCGATCAAGGGCCAGCCGAACAAGAAAGTCATCATCAGCCGCAAGAACGGTTATCACGGTTCCACCGTGGCCGGCGCGAGCCTGGGCGGCATGACCTACATGCACGAACAGGGCGATTTGCCGATCCCGGGCATCGTCCACATCGCGCAGCCGTACTGGTTCGCTGAGGGCGGCGACATGTCGCCGGAAGAGTTCGGCATCTGGGCCGCCAATCAGCTGGAAGAGAAGATTCTCGAAGTCGGCGTGGACAACGTTGGTGCGTTCATTGCCGAGCCGATCCAGGGCGCCGGCGGCGTGATCATTCCGCCTGATACCTACTGGCCGCGCATCAAGGAAATCCTCGCCAAGTACGACATTCTGTTCGTGGCGGACGAAGTGATCTGCGGTTTCGGCCGTACCGGCGAGTGGTTCGGTTCGGATTTCTACGACCTGAAACCGGACATGATGACCATCGCCAAAGGCCTGACCTCCGGCTATATCCCGATGGGTGGCCTGATCGTCCGTGATGAAGTGGTGAAAGTGCTCAACGAAGGTGGCGACTTCAACCACGGCTTCACCTACTCCGGGCACCCGGTGGCGGCGGCGGTGGGTCTGGAAAACATCCGGATTCTGCGCGACGAGAAAATTATCGAGAACGCGCACAACGAAACGGCACCGTATTTGCAGAAGCGTCTGCGCGAACTCAACGACCACCCGTTGGTGGGCGAAGTGCGCGGCGTCGGGTTGCTGGGGGCGATCGAGCTGGTGCAGGACAAGGCCACTCGCAAGCGTTACGAAGGCCGGGGCGTGGGCATGATCTGCCGGCAGTTCTGCTTCGATAACGGCCTGATCATGCGTGCCGTGGGCGACACCATGATCATTGCGCCGCCGCTGGTGATCAGCAAGGCGGAGATCGACGAGCTGGTGACCAAGGCACGCAAGTGCCTGGACCTGACCCTCAGTGCGTTGCAAGCCTAAGTGCTAGGCTTCGAGCGGGGGAGCTGCGGCGCTCTCGCTCGAAGGTGTCAGAAAGGTGGGCCTTTTCTTGAAAGACCGCCTCCGATCTTGCCAGACTAGCCGCAGTTCCAGTTGTCGGGGTTCGGCCGCTGAACAAAGTGGTTCAAAAAAGAAAAATTTGGAGCATGACGCATGAAGGCATTAGGTAAAAAGCTTGCTGGCAAGACTCTTCTCGCGCTGTCCGTCGCGGGCATGATGGCGGGTGCGGTTCACGCGGACGACAAGGTACTGCACGTTTACAACTGGTCCGACTACATCGCTCCGGACACCATTGCCAACTTCGAGAAAGAATCCGGGATCAAAGTCGTCTACGACGTATTCGACAGTAACGAAACCCTGGAAGCCAAACTGCTGGCGGGCAAATCCGGTTACGACGTCGTTGTGCCGTCGAACAACTTCCTGGCCAAGCAGATCAAGGCCGGTGTTTATCAGGAACTGGACCAGTCCAAGCTGCCTAACTGGAAAAACCTGAACCAGGACCTGCTCAAGGCCGTGTCGGTCAGCGATCCGGGTAACAAGCACGCCTTCCCGTACATGTGGGGTTCGATCGGTATCGGTTACAACCCGGAGAAGGTCAAGGCTGCGCTGGGCGTCGACACCATCGACTCGTGGGACGTGCTGCTCAAGCCGGAAAACATCGCCAAGCTCAAGGGCTGCGGTGTGAGCTTCCTCGATTCGCCGACCGAAATGCTCCCGGTCGCGCTGCACTACCTGGGCCTGCCTACCGACACCCAGAAAAAAAGAAGACATCAAGAAAGCCGAGGACCTGTTCCTCAAGATTCGTCCTTCGATCACCTACTTCCACTCCTCCAAGTACATCTCGGACCTGGCCAACGGCAACATCTGTGTAGCGGTCGGTTACTCGGGTGACGTGCAGCAGGCCAAGTCTCGTGCCGCCGAGGCCGGTGACAAGGTGAAAGTCAGCTATGCCATTCCGAAAGAAGGCGCTGGCAGCTTCTTCGACATGGTCGCCATCCCTAAAGATGCCGAAAACGTCGAAGGCGCCTACAAGTTCATGACCTTCCTGCAGAAGCCTGAAGTCATGGCCGGCATCACCAACGCCGTACGCTTCCCGAACGGTAACGCTGCTGCGACCGCTCTGGTGGAAAAAGACATCACCAGCGATCCAGGCATTTACCCGCCAGCCGACGTGCAGGCCAAGCTGTATGCGATCGCCGATTTGCCGGCCGCTACCCAGCGCGAAATGACCCGCAGCTGGACCAAGATCAAATCCGGTAAATAAGCCGGTTTGAAGCAGCAACCGCTGGCTGTCGTCGCCATGACGGCGGTCAGCGGATCAATTAAATGACAGAAAGTTTTGCTGGATCGGTTTTTCGAAGGTAAGTTGCGCGCCGGTTTTGTTGCCGGGCAACCGTGACTGTCTTGCAGCACGGGGCAACTTGGGCCCAACTCAATTAGAGGACCTCCACTTGCCTATTTTTTCTTCTTTGCGCAAAGCTCTGCTGGCCACTGCCGGCCTGACGATCGCTGTCGGAGCCCAGGCCGCCGGTACGGTGCATATTTATAACTGGTCGGATTACATCGGCGAGACCACCCTGGCCGACTTCCAGAAAGAAACCGGGATCAAACCGGTGTACGACGTGTTCGATTCCAACGAGACCCTGGAAGGCAAGCTGCTGGCCGGGCGTACCGGTTACGACGTGGTCGTGCCGTCGAACCACTTCCTAGGCAAGCAGATCAAGGCGGGCGCGTTCCAGAAGCTCGACAGGTCGCAGCTGCCGAACTATGCGAATCTCGATCCGGTGCTGCTCAAGCGCCTGGAGCAGAACGACCCGGGCAACCAGTACGCCGTCCCGTACCTGTGGGGCACCAACGGCATCGGCTACAACGTCGACAAGGTCAAGGCCGTGCTCGGTATCGACAAGATCGACTCCTGGAGCGTGCTGTTCGAACCGGAGAACATCAAGAAACTGCACAGCTGCGGCGTCGCGTTCCTCGACTCGGCCGATGAAATGATGCCGACCGTGCTCAACTACATGGGCCTGAACGCCAACAGCACCAATCCGAAGGATTACGCCAAGGCCACCGACAAACTGCTGGCCGTGCGTCCTTACGTCACCTACTTCCACTCCTCGAAATACATCGGTGATCTGGCCAACGGCGATATCTGCGTGGCCATTGGTTTCTCCGGTGACATCTTCCAGGCCAAGCACCGTGCCGAGGAAGCCAAGAAGGGTGTGAACATCGCCTACTCGATTCCGAAAGAGGGCGGCGCGCTGTGGTTCGACATGCTGGCGATTCCGAAGGACTCGTCCAACGTCAAAGAGGCCCACGCCTTCATCAACTATTTGCTGAAACCTGAGGTGATCGCCCAGGTCAGTGATTACGTCGGTTACGCCAACCCCAACCCGGGGTCGGACAAGCTGATGGAGCAGTCCATCCGCACCGATGAAGCGGTTTATCCACCGCAAGCAGTCCTCGACAAGACTTACGTGTCGGTCGAGTTGCCACCCAATATTCAGCGTTTGATGACCCGTAGCTGGACCAAGGTCAAGTCGGGCAAGTAAGGCACAAACTATCCTGGGTTCGTCCGCATGGGGCGAACTGCACTGTTTTTTTCTGGGAGTTTCGTAAATGGCAGTTTGCCTCCGGCGCCTATAAGAAAGCCCTCGAGGGCGACCAGACACCTAAGCAGGTGTTGGTCAAAATCGACCGGGTCACGAAGAAGTTCGACGAGACGATTGCCGTGGACGATGTGTCCCTGGAAATCAAGAAGGGCGAAATTTTCGCCCTGCTCGGCGGTTCGGGATCGGGCAAATCCACACTGCTGCGGATGCTGGCAGGGTTCGAACGGCCCACGGAGGGGCGCATTTTCCTCGACGGCGTCGACATCACCGACATGCCGCCGTACGAGCGACCGATCAACATGATGTTCCAGTCGTACGCCTTGTTCCCGCACATGACCGTGGCGCAGAACATCGCCTTCGGCCTCAAGCAGGACAAGATCCCCAATGCCGAGATCGATGCGCGCGTCGCCGAGATGCTCAAACTGGTGCAGATGAGCCAGTACGCCAAGCGCAAGCCGCATCAACTGTCCGGCGGTCAGCGTCAACGTGTGGCACTGGCGCGTTCGCTGGCCAAGCGGCCGAAGCTGCTGCTGCTCGATGAACCGATGGGTGCACTGGACAAGAAACTGCGGTCGCAGATGCAGCTGGAGCTGGTGGAAATCATCGAGCGCGTGGGCGTGACCTGCGTGATGGTGACCCACGACCAGGAAGAGGCCATGACCATGGCCGAGCGCATCGCGATCATGCACCTGGGCTGGATCGCCCAGATCGGCAGCCCGATCGACATCTACGAAACTCCGACCAGCCGTCTGGTCTGCGAATTCATCGGCAACGTGAACATCTTCGAAGGTGAAGTGATCGACGATGCTGAAGGCCACGCGACCATCACCTGCAAGGACCTCGACCGGCAGATCTACGTCGGCCACGGCATCAGCACCTCGGTGCAGGACAAATCCGTGACCTACGCGATTCGTCCGGAGAAGCTGCTGGTCACCGCCGAGATGCCGACCTGCGAATACAACTGGTCCAGCGGCAAGGTGCATGACATCGCCTACCTCGGTGGGCATTCGGTGTTCTACGTCGAATTGCCGAGTGGCAAGCTGGTGCAGTCGTTCGTCGCCAACGCCGAGCGTCGCGGTCAACGTCCGACCTGGGGTGATCAGGTTTACGTGTGGTGGGAAGACGACAGCGGCGTGGTACTTCGCTCATGAACATGCGCAAATTCAAACGCCGGCTCAATCGAATAATTCCCGGTGGCCGCCAGTTGGTCATCGGGGTTCCCTTCATCTGGCTGTTCCTGTTCTTCATGCTGCCGTT
>NZ_JABULD010000261.1:0-54389 GCF_014060985.1 Pseudomonas sp. MD195_PC81_125 | reverse complement strand
CCGGCCCGTGCGCCCGCTGCACCGCCGCCGGAAAAACCGGCCAGCGAAGCCGAGACCACCGTGCGGGTCGATACCGCGCGTCTCGACGAAATCATGAACATGGTCGGCGAACTGGTGCTGGTGCGTAACCGCCTGGTGCGCCTGGGTCTCAACAGCGGCGATGAAGCCATGTCCAAGGCCGTGTCGAACCTCGACGTGGTCACGGCTGACTTGCAGACCGCGGTGATGAAGACCCGGATGCAGCCGATCAAGAAGGTCTTCGGGCGCTTCCCGCGTCTGGTTCGTGACCTGGCGCGTCAGCTCAAGAAAGAGATCAACCTGGAACTGGTGGGTGAAGAAACCGACCTCGACAAAAACCTTGTCGAGGCCCTGGCCGACCCGCTGGTCCACTTGGTGCGCAACGCGGTCGACCACGGCATCGAGTCGCCGGAAGAACGCGAAGCTTCGGGCAAGGCCCGTGGCGGTCGCGTGGTACTGGCGGCCGAGCAGGAAGGCGACCACATCCTGTTGTCGATCTCCGACGACGGCAAGGGCATGGACCCGAACGTCCTGCGTTCGATCGCGGTAAAGCGCGGTGTGATGGACAAGGACGCGGCCGATCGCCTGAGCGATACCGAGTGCTACAACCTGATCTTCGCCCCGGGTTTCTCGACCAAGACCGAAATCTCCGACGTGTCTGGCCGTGGTGTCGGCATGGACGTGGTGAAGACCAAGATTTCCCAGCTCAACGGCTCGATCAACATCTACTCGACCAAGGGCCAGGGCTCGAAGATCGTCATCAAGGTGCCGCTGACCCTGGCGATCATGCCGACCCTGATGGTCATGCTCGGCAATCAGGCGTTTGCGTTCCCGCTGGTCAACGTCAACGAAATTTTCCACCTCGACCTGTCGACCACCAACGTGGTGGATGGCCAGGAAGTGGTGATCGTGCGGGACAAGGCGCTGCCATTGTTCTACCTCAAGCGCTGGCTGGTCAGCTCCGCCGCTCACGAAGAGCAGCGTGAAGGCCATGTGGTGATCCTGTCGGTGGGCACCCAGCGGATCGGCTTCGTCGTCGATCAACTGGTCGGCCAGGAAGAAGTGGTCATCAAGCCATTGGGCAAAATGCTGCAGGGCACTCCGGGCATGTCCGGCGCCACCATCACCGGTGACGGCCGCATCGCGCTGATCCTCGATGTTCCAAGCATGCTCAAGCGTTACGCGACGAAGCGTATTTGAATCCGGGGCGGTGGGGCGACGACGTCCCGCTGCACCTAATGGAGTGTTTATGGCAGTCAAAGTCCTGGTGGTGGACGATTCGGGTTTTTTCCGCCGCCGCGTCTCGGAAATTCTTTCAGCGGATCCGAGCATCCAGGTGGTCGGCACCGCTACCAACGGTAAAGAGGCGATCGATCAGGCCCTGGCCCTCAAGCCGGACGTGATCACCATGGACTACGAGATGCCGATGATGGATGGCATCACGGCCGTGCGGCACATCATGCAGCGCTGCCCGACCCCGGTGTTGATGTTTTCCTCGCTGACCCACGAAGGCGCCCGGGTGACCCTGGATGCGCTGGACGCTGGCGCGGTGGATTTCCTGCCGAAGAATTTCGAAGACATCTCGCGTAACCCGGAGAAGGTCAAGCAGCTGCTGTGCGAGAAGGTCCACAGCATCTCGCGCAGCAATCGTCGTTTCAGTGCCTACAGTGCGCCGGCTCCGGCCGCTGCACCGACGCCTGCGCCAGCCCCGGCGGCTTCGAGTTTCAGCAGCCACAGCACTGCTGCTCCGACGCGTCCGGCGCCGGCTCCAGCACCTGCTCGCGCGCCAGCCGCCAGCGCGTCGTCGCCGGCACCGAAACGCAAAGCCTACAAACTGGTTGCCATCGGTACCTCCACGGGCGGTCCGGTTGCGCTGCAACGGGTGCTGACTCAGTTGCCGGCAAACTTCCCGGCGCCGATCGTGCTGATCCAGCACATGCCCGCGGCGTTCACCAAAGCCTTTGCCGAGCGTCTGGACAAGCTGTGCCGCATCAGCGTCAAGGAAGCCGAGGATGGCGACATCCTGCGTCCGGGCCTGGCGCTGCTGGCCCCGGGTGGCAAGCAGATGATGATCGACGGCCGTGGCGCGGTGAAAATCCTGCCAGGCGACGAGCGTCTGAATTACAAGCCGTGCGTGGACATCACCTTCGGTTCGGCGGCCAAGTCCTACGGCGACAAAGTTCTGGCGGTGGTCCTCACCGGCATGGGCGCCGACGGCCGTGAAGGCGCGCGTCTGCTCAAGCAGGGCGGCAGCTCGGTATGGGCACAAGACGAAGCAAGCTGCGTGATCTACGGCATGCCGATGGCCATCGTCAAAGCCGATCTGGCTGACGCGGTCTACGGCCTGGACGACATCGGCAAGCACATTGTCGAGGCGTGTATCTGATGGATGTTTTAAGCCTTATCGGGATTATCCTGGCGTTCGTCGCCATCATCGGCGGCAACTTCCTTGAAGGCGGTCACCTCGGCGCGCTGGCCAACGGCCCGGCGGCGCTGATCGTTCTCGGGGGCACCATCGGTGCAGCGCTGCTGCAATCGCCGATGAGCGCCTTCAAGCGCGCCATGCAGATTCTCGCCTGGATCCTGTTTCCGCCACGGGTGGATCTGGCTGGCGGCATCGACCGCGTGGTCAACTGGAGCCTCACCGCGCGCAAGGAAGGCCTGCTCGGCCTGGAAGGCGTCGCCGATGCCGAACCGGACAACTACTCGCGCAAGGGCCTGCAACTGCTGGTCGATGGCGCCGAGCCGGAAGCGATCCGCAGCATTCTCGAAGTGGATTTCTACACCCAGGAAGCCCGCGACATCGAAGCGGCCAAAGTCTTCGAAAGCATGGGCGGCTACGCGCCGACCATCGGCATCATCGGTGCGGTGATGGGCCTGATCCATGTGATGGGCAACCTCGCTGATCCGACGCAATTGGGCAGCGGTATTGCCGTGGCATTCGTCGCGACCATCTACGGCGTGGCCAGTGCCAACCTGGTGTTGCTGCCGGTGGCGGCCAAGCTCAAGTCAATCGCGTTGCGGCAGTCGCGTTATCGCGAAATGTTGTTGGAAGGTATTTTGTCGATCGCCGAAGGTGAAAACCCTCGCTCTATCGAGCTGAAGCTTCAGGGCTTCATGGATTGATGGGGGTAATGGACTATGGCTCGCCGCAGGCATCAGGAAGAACACGTTAATCACGAGCGCTGGCTTGTGTCCTACGCGGATTTCATCACGCTGTTGTTCGCGTTCTTTGTGGTGATGTATTCCATCTCGTCGATCAACGAAGGCAAATACAAAGTCATTTCCGAAGCGCTGATCGGGGTTTTCACCGACTCCGATCGTTCGCTCAAGCCGATTCCGATTGGTGAGGAACGACCGAAAACCGTGACCCCGGCCAAGCCGCTGGTCAAGGACAGCGAGCAGGTCGATGCCGGTATCGCCGGGGCCAGCGATCCGCTGAAAAGCATTGCCGATGACATCAGTGCCGCGTTCGGCGACCTGATTGCTTCCAACCAGATGACCGTGCGCGGCAATGAGTTGTGGGTCGAGATCGAACTCAACTCCAGCCTGTTGTTCGGCAGTGGCGACGCGATGCCGAGCGACATCGCCTTCAACATCATCGACAAGGTCGCGGCGATCCTCAAACCGTTCGACAACCCGATCCACGTCGAAGGCTTCACCGACGATCAGCCGATCCGCACTGCGCAGTACCCGACCAACTGGGAGTTGTCCTCGGCGCGTTCGGCGAGCATCGTGCGCATGCTGGCGATGCAGGGCGTGAACCCCGGGCGTCTGGCCTCGGTGGGTTACGGTGAGTTTCAGCCGGTAGCCAATAACGCCACCGCCGAAGGCCGGGCGAAAAACCGTCGCGTGGTGCTGGTGGTGTCGCGCAATCTCGATGTGCGCCGCAGTCTGACCGGTACCGGGACCGCCAATGCGCAACCGGACGCAGCATTGAAGCGTGCTGGCACACAAACTGCACCGACCCCGGTCAAGACGCCGGGACGCGAGAGTGCCGTCAATTCTCCGTCGCCCGCATTAATACGCTGAGCCATGTCTCGGTCGAGGATCTCGGCCGGGAGGAACGAACCGAATGAGAGTCTGGGCAGTCGCCAATCAAAAGGGTGGTGTCGGTAAAACCACATCTTCCATCGCTTTAGCCGGGTTGCTGGCGGAGGCGGGCAAGCGCGTGGTTGTGGTCGATCTCGACCCGCACGGCTCGATGACCAGCTATTTCGGCTACGACCCCGACAGCCTGGAACACAGCAACTACGACCTGTTTCTGCACAAGGGCCGCGTGCCGCAGGGTTTGCCCGGGCAGTTGCTGTTGTCGACCAGCGACGAACGCATTTCCCTGTTGCCGTCGAGTACCGCACTGGCCACCCTCGAGCGCCAGTCGCCGGGGCAGAGTGGTCTGGGCCTGGTGATCGCCAAGAGTCTGGCGCAGCTGTGGCAGGACTTCGATTACGCGATCATCGACAGCCCGCCGTTGCTCGGCGTGCTGATGGTCAACGCCCTGGCCGCGAGCCAACAACTGGTGATCCCGGTGCAGACCGAGCACCTGGCCGTCAAAGGCCTGGAGCGCATGGTCAACACCCTGGCGATGATCAACCGCTCGCGCAAACAGGCGCTGCCGTTCAGCATCGTGCCAACCCTGTTCGACCGCCGCACCCAGGCGTCGCTGGGCACTTTGCGCGTACTGCGCGACAAATTCCCCGAAGAAATCTGGCAGGGTTACATCCCGGTCGATACCCGTTTGCGCGACGCCAGCCGGGCCGGGGTCACGCCTTCGCAATTCGACGGCAAGAGTCGTGGGGTGCTGGCGTACCGCGCGTTGCTCAAGCACCTGCTGGCGCAACAACTTGTTCCGCAGGTGGCCTGAGATGACCGTGTTCCGATCACGCATGCCTGACTTGCACAAATCCTGTGGGAGCGAGCCTGCTCGCGAAGCAGGCGACGCGGTTTCCCTGTCTGGCGCGGTTGACCGATGAACCGCCCGATCAAGTTGACATCGAAGCCGCAGCTGGCGTTGCAGTCCTATCTGGATAGCTTGCTGCAGGAAGTCCCTGATGAGTTGCCGGTCGAGGCACCGGCCGAGGTGGTCGACAGTACCGAAGCGCTGGATGAGTTCCAGGCCGCCGTGCTTGAAGAACAGGCGCGTGATGCGCAGAAGGTTGTGAAGCCGGTTGCCGCACCTGCCGTGGCGCCCGTTGCAAAAGCGCCGGTGGCGCTGATCGAACAAGCCGAGCCGCCGCGCGCGCCGGTTTCGACACTCGCCCCGCTGCTGCAGACCCAATTGCTGAAAACCGCGCCGGAACCGGTTGTGACCGAACCTGCGCCGGTTGCGCCGGCACCCGTCGAACAGACGCGGGTGCCGCCGGTGGTGGAAGTTCACCTGCCACCGAGCAACACGCCGCCCCCGGTGGACACCGATGGCCGTCCGGCCTGGGCTGCCGAAGCGTTCGAGTGCCTGTTGTTCGATGTCGCCGGGCTGACGCTGGCGGTGCCGCTGGTGTGCCTGGGCTCGATCTATTCGCTGGCCGGCCACGAGTTGACGCCGCTGTTCGGGCAGCCGGAATGGTTCCTCGGGATTCTGCCGAGCCAGGCCGGCAATCTGAAAGTCTTGGACACGGCGCGTTGGGTCATGCCGGATCGCTATCGCGATGACTTCCGTCAGGGCCTGCAGTACGTGATTTCGGTACAAGGTTACGAATGGGGCCTGGCGGTGCATCAGGTCAGCCGTTCGTTGCGTCTGGATCCGAATGAAATCAAATGGAGAAGTCACCGGGGTCAGCGGCCATGGCTCGCCGGCACGGTGATAGAGCACATGTGTGCATTACTTGATGTAGCCGCGCTGGCCGAGTTGATCGCCAGCGGCGGGGCAAAGCACATGGGCGGCCACAAGCCGCTACATAAATCGACATAGCAGCCGACATAACAATCAGGCGATGGCATTTTTCAATGCCTCCACACAGAACACACACCGCTCAGTGCGGTTTTTTCGAGGGGTCAGGGTATGAGTAGTCAGGCGACGAATGCAAAAGGTTCTGAAGATCCGATCCTGCAATGGGTGACCTTCAAGCTGGACAACGAAACCTACGGCATCAACGTGATGCGCGTGCAGGAAGTCCTGCGTTACACCGAAATCGCTCCGGTACCGGGTGCGCCAAGCTACGTGCTGGGCATCATCAACCTGCGCGGTAACGTGGTCACCGTGATCGACACCCGTCAGCGCTTCGGCCTGAACAGTGGCGAGATCAGCGACAACACCCGTATCGTCATCATCGAAGCCGACAAGCAAGTGGTCGGGATCATGGTCGACAGCGTGGCCGAAGTGGTTTACCTGCGTCAGTCGGAAATCGAGACCGCGCCGAACGTCGGCAACGAAGAGTCGGCCAAGTTCATCCAGGGCGTGTGCAACAAGAACAACGAGTTGCTGATCCTGGTCGAGCTGGACAAGATGATGAGCGAAGAAGAATGGTCGGAACTGGAGAGCATCTGATTGATTCTCGAAGTTGCGGTCATTGTCCTGTTTCTGTTCTGGGCAGGCACGCTGGCAATGTTTCTGGCGTACATCAAGGCGCAGCGGGTGATCGCGGCGCAACAGGCCCAGGGCGATGCGCTGCGTGACCAGCGCATCAAGGACTTGGCCAAGCGCGTCGACGACTATCAGAACGGCAACGTGCGCATGGGCGAAGCCCTGCACGAGCTGCGCTCGGTAGTCGGTCCGTTGCCGGACAAGATTGTGGCGCTGGAACAGCGCGACCCGTCGAGCCTGTCGTTCGCCCAGGCGGCGAAACTGGTGGGCATGGGCGCGAGTGTCGATGAGCTGACTCAGTCCTGTGGCTTGACCCAGGCTGAGGCGGAGTTGATGCGCAAGCTGCACAGAAGCTGAAGCTGAAGATCAAAAGATCGCAGCCTGCGGCAGCTCCTGCAGGGTTACGTGTTTACAGCAGGAAATAATCGCGCCCTTCGACCTGACCCCGGCGCAACGGGTTCCGCGTGCACCACTGGGCATACGTGGCGTCGACGAACCGGTACATCAGGTGTTCGTCGCGGCCCTGGGGAATGCCCAGGCGTGTGGTCTGAATGATCTGCGTCGGCGTCGGGCCGGTGTCTTCCACCAGCAGCAGTTCATGGTCGAAACGCTTGGCGTCCCACATCGGTACCTTCAAGCCCAGCGCCTTGCACAGCAACGTCTGGCCGGCGCACAGTTTTTGCGAAGGACGCGGGCGGCCTTGGGCATCGGGATTGTTCAACAGCATCTGCGCCAGGCTCGCCGGCCCGCTGACCTCATCGACCCATGGGTAGGCGGATTTGATCAACACCGCATTGCCCGGCCCCTGAGCGCTGAAGTTCAGTGAATCGCCGCCACGGGCGTAATACATATAAATGTGTCCACCATCCAGAAACAAAGCCTTACGCTTTTCCGTGTAGCCGAGGGAGGCATGACTGCCTTTTTCCGCGCAGTAATAGGCTTCGGTTTCGATGATCCGGGCACTGAGCCACAGATCGCCGACCCGGTGGCGGATGACTTTGCCGAGCAGATCGCGCGCCAGCACTTGCGCGTCACGGTCGAAAAAAAGTGTCCGGAAGGCCCAGTGGCAGGTGCTCGGCGGTGGCGCGAACGGTCAGGTTGGACATGGCAAACGGTGGTTATCCAGGCGAAGGAGGTCGCGATGATAACAATCCGCGGCTTAATTACGGCTGAACGTCGGCAAATTGCAGTCCATTTCGACCATCCGCCCGTCACCGCTGTTAGTCCCGGGACGCGACAGCTATAATCTGCCGCTTTCCTCTTTGCCAAGACCCCAGCAGACCATGACTGAGTCCGTTCTTGACTACATGACCCGATTGGGTCGCGCCGCCCGCGAAGCTTCCCGGGTCATCGGCCGTGCCAGCACCGCGCAGAAAAACCGCGCCTTGCAGGCTGCTGCCAATGCGCTGGACGCTGCGCGCGCCGAGCTGGCCGCAGCCAACGAACAGGATCTGGCCGCTGGTCGCGCCAATGGTCTGGAGCCAGCCTTGCTGGAACGTCTGGAACTGACTCCCGCGCGCATCGATGGCATGATCGTCGGCCTGCGCCAGGTGGCAGCACTGCCGGATCCGGTCGGTGCGATCCGTGACATGAGCTTCCGCCCGTCCGGCATTCAAGTCGGCAAGATGCGCGTGCCGCTGGGTGTGATCGGGATCATCTACGAATCCCGGCCCAACGTGACCATCGATGCCGCCAGCCTGTGCCTGAAGTCCGGTAACGCGACCATCCTGCGCGGTGGTTCCGAGGCGATTCATTCCAACCGGGCGATTGCCGCGTGCATCCAGCGCGGTCTGGCCGAGGCCGAATTGCCGGCAGCCGTGGTGCAAGTGGTCGAAACCACCGACCGTGCCGCCGTCGGCGCGATGATCACCATGCCTGAGTACGTCGACGTGATCGTGCCGCGCGGTGGCCGTGGCCTGATCGAGCGCATCAGCCGTGACGCCCGCGTGCCGGTGATCAAGCACCTGGACGGCATCTGCCACGTTTATGTCAGTGCCCACGCCGATCTGGCGAAAGCCCGGCGCATTGCCTTCAATGCCAAGACTTACCGTTATGGCATCTGTGGCGCGATGGAGACGCTGCTCGTCGATCAAAGTGTTGCGAAGGATTTCCTGCCGGCGATGGCTGCCCAGTTCCGCGAAAAAGGCGTCGAGCTGCGTGGCTGCGAACGCACCCGGGCGATCATTGACGCGGTAGCGGCCAGCGAAGATGACTGGAGCACCGAGTATCTGGCGCCGATCCTGTCGATTCGCGTGGTCGACGGACTGGACCAGGCCATCGAACACATCAACCATTACGGCTCGCACCACACCGACTCGATCGTCAGCGAAAACCTCGCCGACACCCGGCGTTTCGTCGCGGAAGTCGACTCGGCGTCGGTGATGATCAACACCCCGACGTGCTTCGCCGATGGATTCGAATACGGATTGGGTGCCGAGATCGGCATTTCTACTGATAAGCTGCACGCCCGCGGCCCGGTGGGTCTCGAAGGGCTGACCTGCGAGAAGTACATCGTGGTCGGTGATGGCCAGTTGCGCGGCCAGGCGACGGTCTGACTTGACCGACTTCGACCTGACAGCGCCGCAAACCGGCAGCGAGTCTCGCCCGCAACGCATTGGCGTGCTGGGCGGCACGTTCGATCCGGTGCACATCGGCCATTTGCGCGGTGCGCTGGAAGTCGCTGAAGCGCTTGGGCTCGACGAGCTGCGCATGATGCCCAGCGCCCGGCCGCCGCATCGCGATACGCCGCAAGTGTCGGCGCAGGATCGGCTGGCCATGGTTGAGTGCGCGGTGGCCGGAGTGCCGCCGCTGGTGGTGGACGCCCGCGAATTGCAGCGGGACAAACCGTCCTGGACCATCGATACCCTGGAGTTGATGCGTGCCGAAATGGCCGCCGAGACCCAGGTTTTTCTGCTTTTGGGCTGGGACGCATTTTGCGGCCTGCCCACTTGGCACCGCTGGGAGGAGTTGCTCCAGCATTGCCATATCCTGGTGCTACAGCGCCCGGACGCCGACAGCGAACCGCCGGATGCCTTGCGCAACCTGCTGGCAGCGCGTTCGGTGAGCGACCCGCTGGCCCTCAAAGGGCCGAGCGGACAGATTGCATTCGTCTGGCAGACACCGCTCGCGGTTTCCGCCACCCAGATCCGTCAACTGCTGGCCAGCGGTAAGTCGGTACGTTTCCTGGTGCCCGACGCGGTCCTGGCCTACATCGATGCGCACGGTCTGTACCGTGCGTCGAACTGAACAAGGCGTGCTTCACTGATACGAATCCACGTATCGCCAAGCCGCCGAATACATGAGCAAAACGAGTTTTATATGACCGACAAAGATGTAAGCAAAGTTAAGCGCAAAGGCACGTTCAAGAGCGCGCCGCTGCCGGAAGTCGCCAACACCAACGAGCCGCTCAAGGGCGACGAGCTGGTCAAGGTTGCCGTGGCAGCCCTGGAAGACGTCAAGGCACAAGACATCCAGATCATCGATGTTCGCGACAAGCAGAGCATCACCGACTACATGATCATCGCCACCGGTACCTCCAATCGCCAGATCAATGCGATGCTGGACAAGGTCCGTGAAGAGGTCAAAAAGCAAGGCGCCAAGCCGCTGGGCGAAGAAGGCAAGGGCGACAGCGACTGGGTGCTGCTCGACCTGGACCTGGTGATCGTGCACATGATGACTGCCTCGGCACGTCAGTTCTACGACCTGGAGCGCCTGTGGGCCGGTGCCGAGCAAAGCCGTGCGGCAGACGCCAAGCACCACAGCCCGGAAAACACCCACGAGCATTTCACCAAGCTCAACAAAGACCAGCTGTAAGGGATTGCTGTGCGACTGCGACTGATCGCCGTCGGTTCACGCATGCCCAAGTGGGTGGAAGAAGGCTGGCATGAGTATGCCAAGCGTCTTCCGTCCGAGCTGGCGCTGGAACTGGTGGAAATTCCGCTCAATACCCGTGGCAAGAACGCCGACGTGGCCCGTTTCATCCGCCAGGAAGGCGAAGCCATGCTGGCCAAGGTCGGGCCGAACGAGCGGATCGTCACGCTGGAAGTGCATGGCAAGCCCTGGAGCACCGAGCAACTGGCGGTCGAACTCGACCGTTGGCGGCTGGATTCGCGCACGGTCAACTTCATGGTCGGCGGCCCCGAAGGCTGGCGCCGGAAGTCTGCGCTCGCGCCGACCAGCGCTGGTCGTTGTCGCCGCTGACCTTGCCGCACCCGCTGGTGCGGATCCTGATCGGCGAACAGCTGTACCGTGCCTGGACCGTGCTGTCCGGTCACCCTTACCACAAGTAGTCCTGCCCTCATGTCTCAGCCGATCCGCATCAAGGACCACGAAAAGGACGCCCGCCTGGTGCGTAGCCGCGTCGTGTTCGGGGCTGTTGCGGTCATGCTGTTGATCGGCGTACTGATTGCGCGGCTGTACTACTTGCAGGTGATCCAGTACGAGTACCACTCGACACTCTCGGAAAACAACCGCGTCCACGTGCAGCCGATTCCGCCGACCCGCGGGTTGATCTTCGACCGCAACGGCGTGGTGGTGGCGGACAACCGTCCGAGCTTCAGCCTGAGCATGACCCGCGAACGCTCCGGCGACTGGCAGCAAGTGCTCGACGTGATCGTCGAAGTGCTGCAGCTGACGCCCGAGGACCGGGTGATCTTCGAAAAACGCATGCGCCAGGGGCGCCGGCCGTTCGAGCCGGTGCCGATTCTGTTTGAGCTGACCGAAGAGCAGATCGCCCGGATCGCGGTGAACCAGTTCCGCCTGCCCGGGGTGGAAGTGGTCGCGCAGTTGGTGCGTCATTACCCGCAGGGCGCGCATTTTGCGCACTCGGTGGGTTACATGGGGCGGATCAACGAGAAAGAGCTGAAGACCCTCGACCCGGTCAACTACAGCGGCACCCATCACATCGGCAAGACCGGCATCGAGCGTTTTTACGAGCCGGAACTGCACGGGCAGGTGGGTTACGAGGAAGTCGAGACCAACGCCCGCGGCCGCGTGCTGCGCGTGCTCAAGCGGACCGATCCGATTCCCGGCAAGGACATCGTCCTGAGTCTGGACATCAAACTGCAGGAAGCGGCGGAAGCTGCACTGGGCGGGCGGCGCGGCGCGGTGGTGGCGCTCGATCCGAACACCGGTGAAGTCTTGGCAATGGTCAGTCAGCCGAGTTTCGACCCGAACCTGTTCGTCACCGGCATCAGCTTCAAGGCCTATGCCGAGCTGCGCGATTCCATCGACCGGCCGCTGTTCAACCGGGTGCTGCGCGGTCTGTACCCGCCGGGTTCGACGATCAAGCCGGCGGTGGCGATTGCCGGTCTCGATGCCGGTGTGGTGACGGCGTCGAGCCGGGTGTTCGACCCCGGTTACTACATGCTGCCCAACTACGATCACAAGTACCGCAACTGGAACCGCACCGGTGACGGCTTCGTCGACCTCGACACGGCGATCATGCGTTCCAACGACACCTACTTCTATGACCTGGCGCACAAGCTGGGCATTGATCGGTTGTCGGCCTACATGAACAAGTTCGGCATCGGCCAGAAGGTCTCGCTGGACATGTTCGAAGAATCTCCCGGCCTGATGCCGTCCCGCGAGTGGAAGCGTGCGACGCGCAAACAGGCGTGGTTCCCGGGCGAGACCCTGATTCTGGGGATCGGCCAGGGCTACATGCAGTCCACACCCTTGCAACTGGCGCAGGCCACGGCGCTGGTGGCCAACAAAGGCATCTGGAACCGGCCGCACCTGGCCAAGACCATCGAAGGTGCCAAACCGGTAGATGAAAACCCGATGCCGGATATCGTTCTGCGCGATCCGTCGGACTGGACCAAGGTCAATCACGGCATGCAGCAAGTGATGCACGGCGCCAGAGGAACCGCGCGCAAGGCGGCAATCGGTGCGCAATACCGCATCGCCGGCAAGTCCGGTACCGCTCAGGTGGTCGCGATCAAGCAAGGTGAAAAATACGACCGGTCCAAGGTTCAGGAGCGCCACCGCGACCACGCCTTGTTCGTCGGTTTCGCTCCGGCCGACAACCCGAAAATCGTTGTGTCGGTGATGGTCGAGAACGGTGAGTCCGGCTCCGGCGTCGCCGCGCCAGTGGTGCGTCAGGTCATGGATGCCTGGCTTCTGGATCAGGAGGGTCGATTGAAGGCCGAATACGCCGGTCCTATCAGTGCGGAGGCTTCGGCCCGTGATGAATAATTTTGATCGCATGCTCTCCAGTGAGGATGTGATGCGTCGTCGTGCGACGCTGCTGCAACGTCTGCATATCGATGGCCCGCTGTTGATCCTGCTGCTGATTCTCGCCGCGGGCAGTCTGTTCGTGCTGTATTCGGCGAGCGGCAAGAGCTGGGATCTGCTGGGCAAACAAGCCACTTCGTTCGGCATCGGCCTGGTGTCGATGATCGTCATCGCCCAGTTCGAACCGCGTTTCATGGCCCGCTGGGTGCCGCTCGGTTATGTGGTCGGCGTGGTGCTGCTGATGGTGGTGGACATCATGGGCCACAACGCCATGGGTGCGACGCGCTGGATCAACATCCCCGGAGTGATCCGCTTCCAGCCTTCGGAGTTCATGAAGATCCTGATGCCGGCAACGATTGCCTGGTATCTGTCCAAGCGCACGCTGCCGCCGCAGCTCAAGCACGTCGGCATCAGCCTGATGCTGATCGGTGTGCCGTTCATTCTGATCGTGCGCCAACCCGACCTCGGGACGTCGCTGCTGATTCTGGCCGGCGGCGCGTTCGTGCTGTTCATGGGCGGGCTGCGCTGGCGCTGGATCCTCAGCGTGCTGGCTGCGGCCGTGCCGGTGGCGATCGCCATGTGGTTCTTCATCATGCACGACTACCAGAAGCAGCGGATCCTCACGTTCCTCGACCCGGAAAGTGATCCACTGGGCACTGGCTGGAACATCATCCAGTCGAAAGCCGCGATCGGTTCCGGCGGCGTGTTCGGCAAGGGCTGGCTGCTGGGCACCCAGTCGCACCTGGACTTTCTGCCGGAGAGCCATACCGACTTCATCATCGCCGTACTCGGCGAAGAGTTCGGTCTGGTCGGCATCTGCGCGCTGCTGCTGATCTATCTGTTGCTGATCGGTCGCGGCCTGGTGATCACCGCCCAGGCGCAGACGCTGTTCGGCAAATTGCTCGCTGGTGCGTTGACCATGACGTTTTTTGTTTACGTTTTCGTCAACATCGGTATGGTCAGTGGCCTGTTGCCGGTGGTGGGGGTGCCGTTGCCCTTCATTAGCTACGGAGGAACTTCGCTGGTGACACTGCTGTCAGCGTTTGGGGTTTTGATGTCGATTCATACGCATCGCAAGTGGATCGCACAGGTTTGAATAAGGTGAAGAGTTCAATGCAAGTCATGCGCAGCTGGGCGACTCGTTACGCGCCGTGGGTCGGCCTGGTCGGCATCCTTGGCAGCGCGCAGGAAGTGCTGGCCGGCGATTACGAAGGCTCGCCACAGGTGGCTGAATTCGTCGGCGAAATGACCCGCGATTACGGTTTTGCCGGCGAGCAACTGATGGCCGTGTTCCGCGAGGCCCAGCGCAAGCAGGCGATTCTCGACGCCATCTCCAAGCCCGCCGAGCGGGTCAAACAGTGGAAAGAATATCGCCCGATGTTCATCACCGACGCGCGCATCGCCCGTGGTGTGGACTTCTGGCGCCAGCACGAGGCCGTACTGGCCCGTGCCGAGCAGGAATACGGCGTACCGGCACAAGTCATCGTGTCGATCATCGGCGTCGAGACCTTTTTCGGACGCAATACCGGCAATTACCGGGTGATTGATGCATTGTCCACGCTCGGATTCGACTATCCTCCCCGTGCCGAATTTTTCCGCAAGGAATTGCGTGAGTTCCTGCTGCTGGCCCGTGAGGAACAGGTCGATCCATTGACCCTCAAGGCTCGTACGCCGGGGCGATGGGCTTGCCGCAATTCATGCCGAGCAGCTTTCGCGCCTATGCGGTGGATTTTGACGGTGACGGTCACATCAATATCTGGACCAATCCGGATGATGCGATCGGCAGCGTGGCCAGCTATTTCAAGCGTCACGGCTGGGTCGCCGGGGAACCGGTGGTGAGCCGCGCCGACGTGCGCGGCGAACAGGTCGACGAAGGTCTGACCACCGGCATCGAGCCGACGAAAACGGTTGGAGAGTTGCGGGCGCTGGGCTGGTCAAGTCATGATGCGCTGCGCGATGATATGCCGGTTACTGCATTTCGCCTCGAAGGCGACAACGGCCCTGAATACTGGATGGGCCTGAAGAATTTCTACGCGATCACGCGTTATAACCGCAGCGTGATGTACGCCATGGCCGTACATCAACTGTCTGAAGAGCTGGTAAAAGCACGGGGCGTCAAGTAATGCGGGCATTGCCTATCAATAAACCCCTGAAGCTGGTGGCATTCGCCGCGTTGGCGGTGCTGGTCGCCAGCTGTTCGACCAGCCGCGCGCCGACCCAGAAGACCCCGTCCACTGCGGTGCGTGCGCAGCCGGGGCTGGACATCAACCGCGCGCACAAAGATGGCGCGCCGTGGTGGGATGTCGATGTTTCGCGCATCCCCGACGCCACGCCGACCCTGCACACCGGTCCTTACAAGGCCAACCCGTACACCGTGCTGGGCAAGACCTATTTCCCGTTGCAGGAATCCAAGACCTACGTCGCCTCGGGCACCGCTTCCTGGTACGGCACCAAGTTCCACGGGCAGAACACCGCCAACGGCGAAGTGTATGACCTGTACGGCATGAGTGCCGCCCACAAGACTCTGCCACTGCCCAGTTACGTGCGTGTGACCAACCTGGACAACAACCGGAGCGTGATCCTGCGGGTCAACGATCGGGGGCCGTTCTATTCGGACCGGATCATCGATTTGTCCTACGCGGCCGCGAAGAAGCTCGGTTATGCCGAAATCGGCACCGCGCGAGTAAAGGTCGAAGGTATCGATCCGCAACAATGGTGGGCCGCCAAGGGCCGTCCGGCGCCGCTGATGCTCAACGAGCCGCAAGTCGCGCAGAATAACGCCCCGGTGATCACGGCGTCGGCCGGTACCATCGAGCAGTGGACCCCGCCGCCGCAGCAACATGCCTCTGACACTGTCCCTGTACAGATCAGCGCAAAAAAAAAACGCTTCTGCACCAGCGTCTGGCCAGTATCTGCAGGTGGGCGCGTTCGCCAACCCGGACGCTGCAGAACTCCTGAGGTCGAAGCTCAGCGGGATGGTGAGCGCTCCGGTGTTCATCAGCTCGATCGTGCGCAATCAGCAGACCCTGCACCGGGTACGCCTGGGGCCGATCGGTTCGCCGGGTGAAATCGCCCAGGTGCAGAACAGTGTACGCCTGGCCAATCTCGGCTCGCCGAGCGTGGTCACCGAGTAAGAAACGTAGCACTTGATTGACGGTTCACTTGCGGTTTTGGGGGGTGGACCAGGTTGTTGGCTCGTCGAAGAACAAAAGCCCGGCAAGGGTGACTGGAGTGAGCAACTGAACACGCGATGGCCCGTTAGAAGGCTGTCTGAATAGTTTTGCCTTCGGGCAAGTTTCCATTAGCGATTTCGAGAGACGGATGAACATCACCACCTTTGCCAAACGCCTGTGTCTGCTAGTCCCGCTGCTCCTCTCGCCAGCCGCCTTCGCGGCCGAGATGATGCCGTCGCCACCTCAACTGGCTGCAAAAGCCTACGTGCTCATGGACGCCAGCAGCGGCAACGTGCTGGTGGAGAACAACGGTGACCAGCGTCTGCCGCCAGCCAGCCTGACCAAACTGATGACCGCGTACATCGCTACGCTGGAAATCCGTCGCGGCCAGATCGGTGAAAACGACCCGGTGACCGTCAGCGAAAACGCCTGGCGTACCGGCGGTTCGCGGATGTTCATCAAGGTCGGCTCGCAGGTGACCGTCAGCGACCTGCTGCACGGCATCATCATTCAGTCCGGCAACGACGCCAGCGTGGCGCTGTCCGAGCACATCGCCGGCAGCGAAGACGCGTTCGCCGACCTGATGAACAAGACGGTCGCCGATCTGGGCATGACCAACTCGCACTTCATGAACCCGACCGGTCTGCCGAACCCTGAGCACTACTCGTCGGCTCACGACATGGCGATCCTGGCCCGTGCGATCATCCACGAAGACCCGGCTCACTACGCGATCTACTCGCAGAAAGAGTTCTTCTGGAACGGCATCAAGCAGCCTAACCGCAACCTGCTGCTGTGGCGCGACAAGACCGTTGACGGTCTGAAAACCGGTCACACCGACGAAGCCGGCTACTGCATGGTGTCCTCGGCTGTACGTGACGGCCAGCGTCTGATTGCTGTGGTGTTCGGCACCAACAGCGAAGTGGCCCGCGCCGCTGAAACCCAGAAGCTGCTGACCTACGGCTTCCGCTTCTTCGAAACCCAGACCTTCTACCAGAAGGGCACCGAACTGGCTCAGGCCCCGGTGTGGAAAGGCACCACCAGCCAGGTCAAGGCCGGCCTGGCTGAGGACCTGACCATGACCCTGCCAAAAGGCCAGCTGAAAAAACTCGCTGCCAGCATGACCATGAACCCGCAACTGACCGCGCCAATCGCCAAGGGCGACGTGATCGGTAAAGTCGAAGTGAAACTGGACGACAAGGTGGTGCACAGCGCCGACCTGATCGCTCTGGACGCTGTCGAGGAGGGTGGTATCTTCCGCCGCATGTGGGATAGCATCCGTCTATTCTTCTACGGCTTGTTCAACTGATTTGTGTTGACCTGCATGGCCCCGCCCCGTTCCGGTGCGGGGCCATGTGCGTTACCACGGCTTGCGCTCTAGAGGCCGTTACGCCATGACCGATACCGAAGTAAAGGCGCCAAAGATCGAATTTCCGCAAACTGATTATCCGATTAAGGTGATCAGCGATACGGGCGTCGGCAACAAAGACAAGATCATCGACATCGTCAAGAAACACGCGACCATCAATGATGAGCGCATCGACGAGCGTCAAAGCAGCAACGGCAAGTACACCACCATCCAGTTGCACATCGTCGCGACAGACCAGGATCAGCTGTACAACATCAACAGCGAACTGCGGGCTTCCGGTTTCGTGCACATGGTGTTGTGATGCCGGGCACGCTGGGCTTTCGCGAACTTGGCCAGATGGCTTACGAGCCGGTCTGGCATGCCATGCAACG
This sequence comes from Pseudomonas sp. MD195_PC81_125, assembly GCF_014060985.1. Lineage (NCBI taxonomy): Bacteria > Pseudomonadati > Pseudomonadota > Gammaproteobacteria > Pseudomonadales > Pseudomonadaceae > Pseudomonas > Pseudomonas sp. MD195_PC81_125. The sequence goes on along the minus strand of NZ_JABULD010000261.1, from coordinate 36,707 downwards.
CTTCACCAACGAACGCGGCAGCAATGCCGCCGACGAAATCTGGCTGGTCGAGCACCCTCCGGTGTTCACCCAGGGTCAGGCCGGCAAGGCCGAACACCTGCTGCTGCCGGGCGATATCCCGGTGGTACAGGTCGATCGCGGCGGGCAAGTGACTTATCATGGCCCGGGCCAGTTGGTTGCCTACCTGTTGCTGGATGTGCGCAAGCTGGGTTTCGGCGTACGTGATCTGGTCACGCGCATGGAACAGTGCCTGATCGAACTGCTGGCCAGCTACGGCGTCACTGCCGCCGCCAAGCCAGATGCTCCCGGCGTCTACGTCGACGGAGCGAAAATCGCTTCTCTGGGTTTGCGGATTCGCCACGGTTGCTCCTTTCATGGCCTGGCTCTGAACGTGGATATGAACCTGGAGCCGTTTCGACGGATTAATCCCTGCGGCTATGCCGGGCTGGCAATGACCCAGCTGAGCGACCACGCAGGATCGATTGAATTTGCCGAGGTAAGTGCCCGGCTGCGCGCGCAGCTCGTCAAACACCTCGACTATGCTGAGCAGACGACCCTGACGGGCGGAATCGACTGATATGACTACTGATGCAGTGCAAACCATGATCCCGACGCTCGACGTGACCGAGCGCCCGGCCCCGCGTCCCAAGGTTGAAGCCGGCGTCAAGCTGCGCGGCGCCGAGAAGGTTGCACGCATCCCGGTAAAGATCATTCCGACCACCGAACTGCCGAAGAAGCCCGACTGGATTCGCGTACGCATTCCGGTTTCGCCGGAAGTCGACCGGATCAAGAGCCTGCTGCGCAAACACAAATTGCACAGCGTCTGTGAAGAAGCGTCCTGCCCGAACCTGGGCGAGTGCTTCTCCGGCGGCACCGCGACCTTCATGATCATGGGTGACATCTGCACCCGTCGTTGCCCGTTCTGCGATGTTGGCCACGGTCGTCCGAAACCACTGGACGTCAACGAGCCGGAAAGCCTGGCCATCGCCATCGCCGATCTGAAACTCAAGTACGTGGTGATCACCTCGGTTGACCGCGACGACCTGCGTGACGGCGGTGCCCAGCACTTTGCCGACTGCATTCGCGAAATCCGCAAGCTGTCGCCGAATGTGCAACTGGAAACCCTGGTCCCGGACTACCGTGGCCGCATGGACATCGCCCTGGAAATCACTGCCGCCGAGCCGCCGGATGTGTTCAACCACAACCTGGAAACCGTGCCGCGCCTGTACAAGGCTGCGCGTCCGGGTTCGGACTACCAGTGGTCGTTGACTCTGCTGCAGCGTTTCAAGCAGATGATGCCGCACATTCCGACCAAATCCGGCCTGATGCTGGGTCTGGGCGAGACCGACGACGAAGTCATCGAAGTCATGAAGCGCATGCGTGAACACGACATCGACATGCTGACGCTGGGCCAGTACCTGCAACCGTCGCGCAGCCACTTGCCGGTGCAGCGTTTCGTGCACCCGGACACCTTCGCCTGGTTCGCCGAAGAAGGCTACAAGATGGGCTTCAAGAACGTCGCTTCCGGTCCGCTGGTACGTTCGTCGTACCACGCCGATGAGCAGGCGAAACTGGTCAAGGCCGAGCTGCTCGGTTCCTGATCCGGCGCTGAGCGCTTTGCGAAAATACCCGCCTCGGCGGGTATTTTTGTTTGCGCCTGCCGCGCACTCTTTTGTTTGTCTTTGTACCTGACTACTGTGTGTGCATGAGTTCACAGGGAGACCATGGATGACCGTTCGACCGACCCACAGCCTTTTTCCGCATAAACCCGTACCAGCGCTACCATCCGAAGGCTGATCGGCGTGATTGCCCCCGCCGGCCCCGGCGCGCTGGACACGCAAAAGGCTGTGCAGTGGATGCGCACCCGCGGTTATGCGCTGAAGGTATTCCCCGGTGTTTACGAGAAGGACGGCTACCTGGCCGGCAGCGATGACGTACGCCTCCATGACCTGCACGCGGCATTCGCCGACTCAGAAGTCGACGCGATCATCTGCCTGCGTGGCGGCTACGGTACGCCGCGCTTGCTGGACCGGATCGATTACGACCTGCTGAGTCGTCACGCCAAGCCGTTTGTCGGCTACAGCGACATCACCGCGCTGCATCTGGCAATCAGTCGCTACGCCGGGTTCGTGACCTTCCACGGCCCGCTGCTCAACGCCGATCTGTTGGGCGACAAGGAACCACCGACCGTCACCTCATTCTTCGCCATGCTGCGCGGTCAGTTGAAGGCGGGCAGTGTGCTGAGCCATCCAGTGGCTTATCCGTTGACCACGGTCGAACCGGGCATCGCTCACGGGCGCTTGCTCGGCGGCAATCTGGCGATGATTGCCTCGACGCTGGGGACGCCTTATGAAATCGACGTGGAAGGGGTGATTCTGCTGATCGAGGACGTCAACGAGCCGCTGTATCGCATCGACCGTTTGCTCACGCAGATGCGTCTGGCCGGCAAACTGGCCCGATTGCGCGGGGTGCTGGTCGGTGATGTGGCCGGGGTCGATATCGATGCGTTGAACCGTCTGCTCAAGCAGACGTTCGAGCCGTTGCGGATTCCGGTGCTGTCGGGGTGGCGCAGCGGGCATTGTGATCCGAACCTGACGCTGCCGATGGGGGCGCTGGTTCGCTTGGATGCAGGGAAGAAGGAGTTGATGCTGGAGCAGGATGTGGTCACCCGATAATGCTCGGGTGACGCAAAAAGATCGCAGCGTTCGGCAGCTCCTGTATGGGATTGATACATACCCTGTAGGAGCTGCGTCCGAAGGCTGCGATCTTTTGATTTTGCTTTATTGAGCGCGCAGGCTCTCAAGCAACTTATGCGTCGGGTACCCGTCCGCGGGCCAGCCAAACGCCTGCTGGGCACTGCGGATTGCCTTGCGCGTATTGGCGCCGATGATCCCGTCAGCCGTGCCTGCATCGTAATTGCGTGCGCTCAGCAGGGTCTGCAATTCGATACGCTCGGTACGGCTCAGTGGCAGATCATCTTTCGGCCACGTGCCGTTGATCAGGCCAGCGCCATTGAAGCGCTCGGACAACAGGCTCACCGCCAGTGCATAGGACGACGAGTTGTTGTATTTGAGGATCGCCCGGAAGTTGTCGAGGATCAGAAACGCCGGGCCACGATAACCGGCTGGTAGCAGCAGGGCGGCGGACAATTGTTCCGAGCCGGCCGGTGCCTGACTGCCATTGGGCAGGCTCACGCCCAGTTGACGCCATTCAGCGACAGTTTTGCGAATCGCGCCATCGGCCAGGGTGTAGTTGAAGCTGTTCGGCAATTGCACTTCGAAGCCCCACGGTTGACCACGCTGCCAGCCGGAGCTTTGCAGGTAGTGCGCGGTAGAGGCCAGAGCATCGGCCGGGCTGCCCCAGATGTCGCGGCGACCGTCACCGTCGAAATCCACCGCGTGGGTATTGTAGGTGGTCGGAATAAACTGGGTCTGGCCCATCGCACCGGCCCACGAGCCCAACATCTTCTCTGGGGTGATATCGCCCTGTTGCAGGATCTGCAGCGCCGCAATCAGTTGCGCATGGGCAAAGCCCGGACGACGACCTTCGTAGGCCAGGGTCGCCAGCGAGTTGATCACTGACTTGGTGCCCTGGAACTGGCCGAAATTGCTTTCCATGCCCCACACCGACACCAGTGCCTGGCGGTCGACGCCATATCGCTGTTCGATGCTTTGCAGGATGTCGGCGTACTGACTGATCAGCGCCTGGCCCTTGCGCACTCGCAGTGGCGAGAGGGCGCCGTCGAGGTATTCCCACACCGGACGTGAGAACTCCGGCTGGCTGCGGTCGGCCTTGATCACGCTGGCATCGAAGCTGACATTGGCAAACGCGCGATCGAACAGCTCGGCGCGGATCCCGGCCGCCAGGGCATCCTTGCGGAAACCGGCCTGCCATTCGGCAAAGGTCTGGGTGGGCTGAAGATCAAGAGGGTCGGCGGACGGCACTACCGGCGGGATGATTGCCGGGGCTGTTGCGACAGGGGCGGCTTGGAGAGGTTGCGCATCGGCGGCGGTAGGTTTTTCCGCGCAGGCGACAAGCAGAATGAAGCTGGAGGCAGCGATCAGTTGGCGAACGGGCCAACGACGGGAAAGACGAAAGGGCATGCACGGTTCCAGGGGATACGATTCAGGTACAGACCTTAACATGACCGGGGGGTACTGCGCTTCAGGCAGCCAGAAAGTAAGAAGCCTCCCAGCTGTCAGACTGGAAGGCTTCGCGGCGGTAGCTGCCTTTGCCCTTGGCCGGTCGTTCCTGGCGGCTGCGGAACAGGGGTTGGGCGACGATGGATTTGGCCTTGTTCGGGCCATGTTTTGATGGCTTTTTGCTCATGATGATTCTCTCGAGTGAGTGGTTTTGCGGGGGAAATAATCTGCCGATGTTGGACGCCTGTCCAGTCCCTGATAGGTAGGAATGTTCTGACGCTTTCGCGAGCAGACTCGCTCCCACATTTGGAATGCATTTCAATGTGGGAGCGAGCCTGCTCACGAAGGGGCGTTATGCGGTATGACGGATTATTCGGCGGGCAGCGAAAGGCGTTGGCCCGCCATCAACAACGCCAATCGGCTCAGGCTCATCCATGGCGAGCCGGCGGCCTGACCCTTGATCTGCGCATCGATGCGTTGGGCTTCAAGCAGCAACTGCGCCCAGCGTGGCGCCGAGTAGCGTTGCAGGGCTTTGCTCATCAGCGGTTTGCGTTTGTCCCAGACTGGCGGTTTCGCCTGACTGAAACACTTGTCCAGCGGTGTGCCCTGGCTGTACTGCAGCGAGATATTGGCCAGCAGGCGCAACTCCCGTGCCAGAGCCCAGAGAATCACCGGTGGCTCGACGCCTTCACCGCGCAGGCCTTCGAGCATGCGCAAGGCGTGGGCCGGTTCGCCGTTGAGTACGGCATCGGTCAGGCCGAACACGTCGAAGCGCGCACTGTCGGCCACCGCGGCCTGCACGGTTTCGACGGTGATCTGCCCACCTTCGGCCATCAGCTTGAGCTTTTCGATTTCCTGCGCGGCGGCGAGCAGGTTGCCCTCCACGCGTGCGGCAATCAGTTCGACCGCATCCTGACTGGCCGATAACCCGGCTTGGGAGAGGCGCTGGCGAATCCAGCTCGGCAGCTGATTGGCATCCACCGGCCAGATCTGAATGAACTGGGTCTGCTGACCTTCGACCAGCGCCTTGCCCCACTTGGTCTTCTGCGCACTGCCATCGAGCTTGGGCAAGCTGATCAACAGCACGGTGTCTTCGGCGGGGCGTGAGCAGTATTCGATCAGTGCGGCAGCGCCCTTGTCACCGGGCTTGCCCGAAGGCAGGCGCAGTTCCAGCAGGCGCTTTTCGGCGAACAACGACATGCTGGCGCCGGCCTGCAACAAGGTACCCCAATCGAAATTGGCGTCGGCGGCGAACACCTGGCGTTCGTCGAAACCTTGTTGGCGGGCAGCACTGCGGATGGCGTCGGCGGCTTCCTGACACAACAGCGGGTCATCGCCGCTGATGATATAGACGGGCGCGAGCGCGCCTTGTAGGTGTTTGCCGAGTTGAGCGGGAGCGAGCTTCATAAGAGAGGGCGAACGGGGCGCTTCAGCGCCCCGTACGTCTTACTGCTGCGGCAGTTCGAGCGGCGACTGACGCGGTGTTTCCGCTTCAGCCTTCTGTGCCGCCTTCAGTGCATCGGCTTCGGCCCGGGCACGGTCGTTGGCTGCTTGCTGCAATTGCTGCAGTTGGCCCGGCGTCAGCTGTTGCAGGCGCAGCATCATGCGCTGAACCAATTCGCGACGGGTTTCGCGACGGGCGTCGTTGGCTTCCTGATCGGAGCCGACGAGGTTGTTGCCGTCGTGAATGAACACTTTCTGCACTTCGAGCTTGTCGCTCAGCAGGTTCAGGTTATGTTCGCCAACGATGTCGTAGTTCAGCACGGTGCTGACCTGGTATTCGCCCGTACGGCCGGCCCCGGCGTAGCTGAGGATACGCTGGCTCTCCTGCTCGTCAGCCAGGTACAGCTTGTACGGTGCACCGTTGTAAACCTTGACGCCGCTGGACTCCAGCACCTGACGCAGTTGGGTGACGGTCTCGCCATAAGCGTTGCGGGCGCTCAGGTCGAGCTCCTTGATCGTCAGTTCATTGGTGCCGGTACCACGCAGCTGGAAACCGCAGGCGCTCAGCAGAACGGCGAGGCCCATCACCAGCAGATTGCGTTTGATCATTGTGTTGCTCCCCTTGAAACCATGTGGGCCGACCCTGCGGCCCGAAAGGTTTTACAGTGCGCCAGGCGAACCTGGCGCCCAATCCAATTTAGCTGGCGACGATGTTGACCAGTTTCCCTGGTACAACGATCACTTTGCGAATGGTCAGACCGTCGACGAAACGCAGCACGTTTTCGTTGGCGCGGGCAGCCGCTTCGACTTCTTCGCGGGTGGCGCTGGCCGGCATTTCGATCTGGCCACGCAGCTTGCCGTTCACTTGAATGACCAGTTGCAGGCTGTCCTGTACCAGTGCGTTTTCATCGACCGCAGGCCAGCCCGCATCGATCACCGGGTCAGCATGGCCCAGTTGCTTCCACAGCTCATGGCTAATGTGCGGCGTGATCGGAGCCAGCAGCAGCGTCACGGCTTCCAGGCCTTCGTGAATCAGCGCGCGGTCCTGTTCGGTGCCTTGCGCGGCTTTTTCCAGCACGTTCATCAGCGTCATCACCTGAGCGATGGCGGTGTTGAATTTGTGGTTCTGGCCGACGTCGTGACTGGCCTGCTTGATGGCCAGGTGAATGGCGCGGCGCACGGTTTTCTGCTCGTCGTTAAGAGCGGCGACATCCAGTTTCCCCGGCAGGCCCTGGGTGACGTGGGTCTGCGCCAGACGCCAGACGCGCTTGAGGAAACGGTGCGAGCTTCAACGCCGGAGTCCGACCATTCGGCGCTCATGTCAGGCGGCGAAGCGAACATCATGAACAGGCGGCAAGTGTCGGCGCCGAACTGATCGATCATCGACTGGGGGTCGACGCCGTTGTTCTTCGACTTGGCCATTTTCTCGGTGCCGCCGATTTCCACCGGCAAGCCGTCGGATTTCAGTTTGGCGCTGATGACCTTGGCTTTGCTGTCGCGCTCCAGTTCCACGTCCGCCGGGTTGAACCAGGTGTAGGCACCGTTGGCTTCGCGACGATAGTAAGTCTCGGCGATTACCATGCCCTGGGTCAGCAGGTTCTTGAACGGTTCGTTGGAGCTGACCAGACCTTCGTCACGCATCAGCTTGTGGAAGAAGCGCGCGTACAGCAGGTGGAGAATGGCGTGTTCGATACCGCCGATGTACTGATCCACCGGCAACCAGTGGTCGGCTGCGGATTTTTCTACCAGGCCACCTTCAAAGTGCGGCGAGGCGTAACGGGCGTAGTACCACGAGGACTCGACGAAGGTGTCCATGGTGTCGGTTTCACGCTTGGCAGGCTGGCCGCATTTCGGGCAGCTGCACTCGTAGAATTCCGGCATGCGCGCCAGTGGCGAACCGGCGCCGTCCGGCACCACGTCTTCCGGCAGGACCACCGGCAACTGGTCTTCCGGCACCGGCACGTCACCGCAGGTGGCGCAGTGGATGATCGGGATCGGGCAGCCCCAATAGCGCTGACGGCTGATGCCCCAGTCGCGCAGGCGGAACTGGGTGCGCGAGGCGCCGAGGTTTTTCTTGATCAGGGCGACTTCCATGGCGTCGAAGGCGCCGGTGAAGTCCAGGCCGTCGAACTCGCCGGAGTTGATCAGCGTGCCGTGCTCGCCGTAGGCGTCTTGCCACGGAGCTGGGTTGGTGTCGCCGGAGCTGGTGCGCACCACCGATTTGACCGGCAGGTTGTACTTGTGGGCGAATTCGAAATCGCGCTCGTCGTGCGCCGGCACCGCCATCACGGCGCCGTCGCCGTAATGCATCAACACGTAGTTGGCGACCCATACCGGGAGTTTTTCACCCGTCAGCGGGTGCTCGACGAACAGGCCGGTCGGCAGGCCTTTCTTCTCTTGAGTGGCGACGTCGGCTTCAGCGACGCTGCCGCCCTTGCATTCGGCGATGAACGCTTGCAGCTCAGGATTGTTCTGCGCGGCCTGGGTGGCCAGCGGGTGCTCGGCAGCCACTGCAACGTAAGTTGCGCCCATCAGGGTGTCCGGACGGGTAGTGAAGACCTTGAGGGTGCCTGCTTCGCCGATCGAGTCGACGTTGTAAGGGAACTGCACTTCCATGCCGCGGGATTTGCCGATCCAGTTGCGCTGCATGGTCTTGACCTGTTCCGGCCAGCCCGTCAGTTCGTCGAGGCTCTCCAGCAGCTCATCCGCGTAAGCGGTGATCTTGAAGTAGTACATCGGGATTTCGCGCTTCTCGATCAGCGCGCCGGAGCGCCAGCCCCGACCGTCGATCACCTGTTCGTTGGCCAGCACGGTCTGGTCGACCGGGTCCCAGTTCACGGTGCCGTTCTTGCGGTAGATCACGCCTTTTTCGAACAGGCGAGTGAACAGCCATTGTTCCCAGCGGTAGTAATCGGGCTTGCAGGTGGTCACTTCACGGGACCAGTCCACCGCCAGGCCCAGGCTGCGCAGCTGGGATTTCATGTAGGCGATGTTTTCGTAGGTCCACTTGGCGGGCGCCACGTTGTTCTTCATCGCGGCGTTTTCCGCCGGCATGCCGAAGGCGTCCCAACCCATCGGTTGCAGAACATTCTTGCCTTGCATGCGCTGGTAGCGGGAGATCACGTCGCCGATGGTGTAGTTGCGCACGTGCCCCATGTGTAGCTTGCCGCTGGGGTAAGGGAACATCGACAGGCAGTAGTAGGTTTCCTTGCCTGGCTGTTCACTGACTTCAAAGGACTTTTGCTCGTCCCAGAACGACTGGGCGGCGGCTTCGATTTCACGGGGCTGATATTGTTCGTGCATGGCTACTTTTGTACTGGATAGGGGTGGCCTAATCCTCTTCAACGCGCCCTCCGGGGGATGCTCCGGACAGGCTGGAAGTGGAATGACAGGAAGCGCCGTAGCATACATGACCGCGCTTGGCCTAGGGAAACCCTGATTACAGCTGTCTGGCCCCCGAAAACCGTGGCGAGGGCCGTTGGTCGCGGCGTTCAGCCGGTTTGTGCAGCGAAGCTAAGCTCTTATTGGGGAGTGAGTCTTATCTTCAATGAGGTGAGGGATGGTGGAGCAACGGCAAAAAAAACGTGACGAAACCCGAGTTGTACGAACGGTTGATGGATCGTCTGGGCATGGCGCTCGACGCTGCCAAAACCGCTGGCCGGCTGCGCGACGAGCGCCCCGTGGAACTGGAATTGCGTGGCTTGAGCCCCGCCGAGTTCAAACTGGTCAAGGCCTATCTGGATCGCAGTGAGCGTGAAGCGCATGGATACCTGTCGCAGGCAGTGAAACAGCTCGATACAGCACATTCAGCCAAGGTCATCTGGCTCAAGGACAAGGCGCCCGGCAGAGACACCGTCAAGGTTCGTTCTGTACAGGCCAAGTAAACGCATGGCAGGTCAGATAACGGATCTTTTCCAACAGGATCCTGCCTGTCGGTTGTAACGCATCATTAACACTCTTAGGCTTCGGGCATCTCTGGAGATGCCCCGATGCCTTTTCGTTACTTCATCAAACAACTTTTTGTTGCCGCCCGGCATTCTTTTGCTGCTGTTGCTGGTCGCCTGGTGCTGCGCCGCTCCCGGCCGCGACTGGCCGGCTTGTGTTTTGCCATTGGGCTGGGTGGTTTCTGGCTGATGAGCCTGCCGGTGGTCGTGCAGTGGGGCGCCAAGGCACTGGAACGTGAGCCGCCGCTGCCCCGTGATGCCTGGTCAATCCTGGCGCAGCGGGCCGATGCCATTGTGGTGCTGGGCTCCGGGCGCGAGCGCGGTGATCTGGCCTGGGGTGAGGATCAGCCGACTGGCGTTGGGCTGGAGCGTCAGCGCTATGCGGCGCGACTGGCCAAGGCCTCCGGGCTGCCGATTCTGACCAGCGGTGGCCTGCATTACGGCACGCCGCCGACCGAGGCGAAGTTAATGGCCGATTCGCTGCGCGATGACTTTGGCGTGACCACGCGCTGGCAGGAAGGCGAGAGTCGCACAACCTGGGAAAATGCCAAATTCAGCGCCGACATCTTGTTGCCTCAAGGCATAAAACGCGTGGTCGTGGTCACCCAGGCCTGGCATATGCCGCGTGCCGTGTGGTGTTTTCAGCAGGCAGGATTTGAAGTGGTGCCGGCGCCCGTAGGGTTTCTCGGGACCGATAATGCGCGACCGTTTGGTGGCTGGCTGCCGGAGTTCAAATCGATCTGGCAGAGCGGGCAGTTGCTGAATGAGGCGGTAGGGCAGGTGGGGTATTCGTTGTTTTACCGCTAAATCACTCAGTGGCAGTGAGGCCTTTTGTGGCGAGGGAGCTTGCTCCCGCTGGCCTGCGCAGCAGGCCTGATCCAGGTAAACGCACTGTCTTAGACAGATCGCGGGCGCTGGATTTACGACTGCTTCGCAGCCGAGCGGGAGCAAGCTCCCTCGCCACAGGTCAGTGACCTGCTTTTAAAGGGTTTTCGACATCCGGCTCGCCATCAGCGCCCAGCCAAACAGCAGCACACAAATGATGATCAGCGGCCACGAGCGCCATTGCAGGTACGGCGTCAGGTTGTGCATCGGCACCACTTCGCCATACAGAATGCCCTGCTCGAACTGCGGAATCTGCTCGGTGATCTGCCCGAACGGGTTGATCAGCCCGGTCACGCCATTGTTGGTGGCGCGGATCATCCAGCGGCCGGCCTCAAGTGCGCGCATCTGCGCCATTTGCAGGTGCTGCAACGGGCCAATCGAGGTGCCGAACCAGGTGTCGTTGCTGATCGTCAGCAGCAGATCGCTGCGTGCCGACAGACCTGCCGCGAACTCCGGGTACACCACTTCGTAGCAGATGAACGGCGCGATCTGATAACCCTTGGCCTGCAACAACGGCTGATCCGCCGGACCGCGAGCGAAGTCGGACATTGGCAAGTCAAAGAACGCGATCAACCCGCGCAGCAGATCCTGCAACGGTACGTATTCGCCGAACGGCACCAGTTTCTGCTTGAGGTAGGTGCCATCGCCTTCGCCGACCACGGTAATGCCGTTGAAGAAGCGTTTTTCGTGACGAACCGTTTCGCGGATCGGCACGCCGGTGATCAGCGCCGATTTACGCTCGGCGGCGAAGTTACCCATCATGTTCAGGTAGCCCTCGGCGGACTCCTTCAGCACCGGCACCGCGGTTTCCGGCCAGATCAGCAGGTCCACCGGTTTGGAGCGGAAACTCAGGTCGCGGTACAGCGCCAGTTGCGCATTGAGCTGCGCCGGGTCCCACTTCATGCTTTGTTCGACGTTGCCCTGAATCGCGGCAACGCTCAGGGCCGGACCGGACGGACTGGTCCAGGCGTGGCCCTTGAGCGCAATGCCCGCCACCCATGGCCCGACCAGCAACACCAGGCCAGCCGCGATAAAGCCCTTGCGACCGGATTGCAACAAGCGGGGCGCGTTGCAGATCAGCGCTGCAGTCAGCGCCAGAACGAACGATACCAGCCACATGCCGCCGACCGGCGCGAGCCCGGCCAACGGGCCGTCGAGCTGACTGTAGCCGGAGTAGAGCCACGGGAAACCGGTGAGGAACCAGCCGCGAAACGCTTCCTGGCCGACCCACAGTGCGGCAAACGCCAGCGCATCGGCCAGCGGTGCTTCATTGCGGCGCAACCAGCGCGCCCAGACCCAGGCGGGCAGGGCGAAGAAAAACGCGATCGCTGCGGTGAACAGCAGCATCAGGAACCCGGCCAGCAACACCGATGCACCACCGAAATGGTGGATGCTGTAGTAGATCCAGCTGGTGCCGGCACCGAACAGTCCGAAACCGAAGCACCAGCCACGGCCCAGCGCCTGACGCGGTTTCAGCTCACGCAGGCCGGCGTAGAACAGGCCGACCGCGAGCAAAGCCAGTGGCCAGATGTTGAACGGGGCCAGGGCGAAGGTGGTGATTGCACCGGCCGCCACGGCCAGCAGGTTACCGGGCCAGCCGGGGCGGGTTGTCCAGCGCAGGGGGTATGTCATCAGCTATTTCCTGTATCGCGCCGGGTCTGCTGTTACGCAGGGCAAGGCGCGAGGAGTGAAGTTTGGTTTTTCAAATGAACGACGAGCAACGCAGCCCTGCGTAACAGCAGGCCCGGCCCTCCGGGTTACGCCTGAAAGCGGGCCATGCTGCGTTGCAGTCCTTGGAAAGGGAATGCCATTCCCTGCGGACTGCGCCTTGCCTGGCCCGCTTTCAGGCGCAACGCGATACAGGAAATAGCTGATGACATACCCCAATCCTTAGATTTAACGAGCGATTGGCGTCAGTCGCAGCAAATGAATCCGACGGCTGTCGGCATTCAGGATGCGGAAACGATAGGCGCCGATTTCAGTGATTTCGTTACGTTTTGGCAAGTGCCCGAACGCGCTCATCACCAGACCGCCGACCGTGTCGAACTCGTCGTCGGAGAATTCGCTGTCGAAAAACTCGTTGAAGTTCTCGATCGGCGTCAGGGCCTTGATCAGGAAGTCACCGCTGGGCAGCGGCTTGATGTAGCTGTCTTCTTCGACGTCGTGCTCGTCTTCGATGTCGCCGACGATCTGCTCCAGCACGTCTTCGATCGTGACCAGACCAGCCACGCCGCCGTATTCGTCAATGACGATAGCCATGTGGTTGTGATTGGCGCGGAATTCACGCAGCAACACGTTCAGACGCTTGGACTCCGGCACGAAGGTGGCCGGGCGCAGCAGGTCCTTGATGTTGAAGCTGTCGCCGTTCTCCTTGAGGATCAGCGGCAGCAGGTCCTTGGCCAGCAGCACGCCCATCACGTCGTCATGGCTTTCGCCGATGACCGGATAGCGCGAGTGCGCCGAGTCGAGCACGGCGGGCAGGAATTCACGAGGGGTCTGGGTCGCCTTGATGCTGATCATCTGCGAGCGCGGGACCATGATGTCGCGTACTTGCAGGTCAGCCACCTGAATGGCGCCTTCGACGATGGCCAGCGCTTCGCTGTCCAGCAGTTTGTTCTGATGTGCATCACGCAGCAGCTCAAGCAGCTCCTGACGGTTCTTCGGCTCGTGGGCAAAAGCCTGGGTCAGTTTACCCAGCCATGACTTCTGCCCGTTGCTCGATCGATCTTCGCTCATAGCGATTACTCTGAATCCTTTGTTGTAACGATAGGGGATGTTTCGGTTTCGTCGTCCGCGTACGGATCGGGATAGCCCAGTTCGGCAAGCAACTCGCGTTCCAGTGCTTCCATTTCTTCGGCTTCGTCGTCATCTATATGGTCGTAACCGAGCAGATGCAAGCAGCCGTGAATGACTAGATGTGCCCAATGGGCCTTGAGTTCCTTGCCTTGTTCGGCAGCTTCGCGTTCGACCACCGCCACGCAGATCACCAGATCGCCGAGCAGCGGGATGTCGAGGAATTCGTCCGGGACTTCCGCCGGGAACGACAGGACGTTGGTTGCGTAATCCTTGTGGCGCCAGGTGTGATTGAGTTCGCGGCCTTCTTCCTCGTCGACCAGGCGAATGGTCATTTCCGAGTCGGCGCTGCGCTGGCGCAGGGCCAGTTCGCACCATTGGCGGAACTCGGTTTCACTCGGGGCGTTCGCTTCGGTAGCGATTTGCAGATCCAGCTCAAGCATCGCGCGAGGTTTCCCTGGCGGCTTCGGCACGGGTCTCGAAGCGTTCGTAGGCCTCGACGATCCGCTGCACCAACGGGTGGCGCACGACGTCTTTGGGCTGGAAGTGGGTGAAGCTGATGCCCGGAACATCCTTGAGTACTTCGATCACATGATGCAGGCCGGACTTGGTGCCGCGCGGCAGGTCGACCTGGGTGATGTCACCGGTGATCACGGCGGTGGAGCCAAAGCCGATCCGGGTCAGGAACATTTTCATCTGCTCGACGGTGGTGTTCTGGCTTTCGTCGAGAATGATGAAGCTGTTGTTCAACGTACGACCGCGCATGTACGCCAGTGGCGCGACTTCGATCACCTGACGCTCGATCAGCTTGGCCACGTATTCGAAGCCGAGCATCTCGTAGAGTGCGTCATAGAGCGGGCGCAGGTACGGGTCGATCTTCTGCGCCAGGTCGCCGGGCAGGAAGCCGAGCTTTTCACCGGCTTCAACCGCCGGACGCACCAGCAGAATGCGGCGGATCTGCTCGCGTTCCAGGGCATCGACTGCGCAGGCCACCGCCAGATAGGTCTTGCCGGTACCGGCCGGGCCGATGCCGAAGTTGATGTCGTTGCCGAGGATTTCCTTCACGTAGCGCAGCTGATTCAAGCCACGGGGGCGAATCATGCCTTTCTTGGTGCGCAGGGCGACGGAAGCTTCAGCGGGAGCGTGATTGTCCAGTTCGACGACGGCCGATTCCTGGAGAAACAGGTGCACCATGTCCGGTGACAGCTCGGTACCCTTGGTTTCGCGGTACAGGCGGCGCAGCAGGTTTTCCGCAGACGTGGTGTGCTTGGGGTCGCCGATCAGTTCGAACTGGTTTCCGCGATTGCGGATCTCGATGGCCAGGCGCTGTTCGATCAAGCGCAGATGCTCGTCGAACTGCCCGCACAGATTGGCGAAGCGGCGAGCCTCAAAGGGCTCGAGGATAAAACGATGTGGTTCTATGGGTGCGTTCAAGGTCGTATTTAGCCGCCCTGGGGCAATTAAGATGAAATCAAGGATAACGCCAGTGGCGTGGGTGCGAAAGCTCTTAAATATCGATGCGAGTTTGGAGCGCCTTTCTGTGGCGGGTGGAGTTATCTGTGGCGAGGGGATTCATCCCCGATGGGCCGCGGAGCGGCCCCAAAACCAGAGCTCTTGGTATGGCAGATTCACCGCAACTTCAGCGTTGGGTCGGCTGCGCCAACCATCGGGGATAAATCCCCTCACCACAACAGTCCTACTACAGAAAGCGCGCGATGTTATTGGACCAGCGAGCCGCGCAGCGAATGCGGTTGCGCCGCGTCGATGTGCACGTTGGCGAACTGGCCGATCAGGGTCGGATTATCGCAGCGGAAGTTGACGATACGATTATTCTCGGTGCGCCCTTGCAGCTCGCCCGGGTCTTTCTTCGAATAGTCAGTAACCAGAATGCGCTGGATCGAACCGACCATTTGTCGGCTGATCTCGAACCCTTGCTGATTCAAACGATGCTGCAAGGCATTCAAGCGTTCTTTCTTCAGTTCTTCCGGGGTGTCATCGGCCAGATCGGCCGCCGGCGTGCCCGGACGCTGGCTGTAGACGAACGAATAGGAGAAGTCGAAGCCGACATCGGCAATCAGCTTCATGGTCTGTTCGAAGTCTTTCTCGGTCTCGCCCGGGAAGCCGACGATGAAATCCGAACTGATGCAGATGCCCGGCACGGCGGCGCGCAGTTTGCGCAGTTTGGATTTGTATTCCAGCGCGGTGTGGTTGCGCTTCATTGCCGCGAGGATCCGGTCGGAACCCGACTGCACCGGCAAGTGCAGGTGTTTGACCAGTTCCGGCACTTCGGCGTGGGCCTGAATCAGGCTGTCGGAGAACTCCAGCGGGTGCGAAGTGGTGTAGCGAATGCGGTCGATGCCATCGACGGCGGCAACCACGCGGATCAGTTCGGCCAGATCGGCCAGACGCCCATCATGGGTCAGGCCGCGATAGCCGTTGACGTTCTGCCCCAACAGGGTCACTTCACGCACGCCATTTTCGGCGAGGTGGATGATCTCGGCGATCACGTCATCGAACGGCCGGCTGACTTCTTCACCACGGGTGTAAGGCACCACGCAGAACGTGCAGTATTTGCTGCAGCCTTCCATCACCGACACGTAGGCGCTCGGGCCATCGATGCGCGGCTCGGGCAAGTGGTCGAATTTCTCGATTTCCGGAAACGAGACGTCGACTTGCGGCAGCTTGCTGCTGCGCGCGGCGTCGATCATTTCCGGCAGACGGTGCAAGGTCTGCGGGCCAAAGACCACGTCGACGTACGGGGCGCGATCACGGATCGCCGCACCTTCCTGGCTGGCCACGCAACCACCGACGGCGATCACCATGTCCGGGTTGGCCAGTTTCAGTTCGCGCCAGCGGCCGAGCTGCGAGTACACCCGATCCTGGGCGCGCTCGCGGATCGAGCAGGTGTTGAGCAGAATCACGTCGGCATCTTCAGCGCGCGCGGTGACTTCCAGGGCCTGGTGTTCGCCCAGCAGATCAACCATGCGCGAGCTGTCGTACTCGTTCATCTGGCAACCGTGGGTTTCGATGTAAAGCTTCTTGGCCATGGAGTAGGGTCGTCACGTGATTCAAAGAACCCGGCATTATAGGGAACAAGCCCTCAGGTTCCTACCGCTGCGCGTCCGGTGGCTATGCTATAGTTTGCGCCCTCATTTTTATCCCCGATGTTATCCCCCCGCCATGACCAAACGCGAAGCTCCAATCTATAAGGTGATTTTCCTCAACCAGGGCCAGGTGTTCGAAATGTACGCCAAACAGATCTATCAAAGTGATCTGTGGGGTTTTCTGGAAGTGGAAGAGTTCGTCTTTGGCGAGCGCACGCAAGTGGTGGTCGATCCGAGCGAAGAGAAGCTCAAGGCGCAGTTCGAAGGCGTGGTGCGCAGCTTTGTGCCGATGCATTCGATCGTGCGCATCGACGAGGTGGAACGTCTGGGCACCCCGAAAATCAGCGAAGCCCGCGGTGCGGTCGGCAATGTGATGCCGTTTCCGATGCCGATGCCTGAGAAGTAAGCCCGGATCTGGATTTGAAATGATTTGTGGCGAGGGGATTTATCCCCGATCGACTGCGAAGCAGTCGCAAGTCCATTCAGCAAGGTATGTCAGAAGGAACTTGATTGCAGGGTTTTGGGGCTGCTACGCAACCCATCGGGGATAAATCCCCTCGCCACAAAAGGTCTTATGGCAATGGCGAAAACGGCGTGCGCCCATCGGCGTTCTGCAGTTCCATCAGGTATTTACGGAAAATTTGCCCCAGCACCTGGGTCGCGGTTTCGAGGTCTTCGCGGGACATTTTTTCGGAGACTTCGTCGGCGGTGTCCAGCGCATCTTCAGCGCCGTTGACCGCGGCCATCTTCAGTACGATGTACGCCTGAATGTTATTGGCCTGCACGCCTTCGCCGTGGAAAAACATGGTGCCGAGCTTGAACTGCGCCTGAGCGTGGCCTTGCAACGAGGCCTTTTCGAAATAGCTCAGGGCTTGATTGAGATCGCGTGGCGCATTCTTGCCGTCGTAGTAGAACTCACCCAACTCGTATTGCGCTTGTGCATCCCCTTCGTCCGCCGCTTTCTGGCAGGCGGCCAGTGCCTGCGTGACGTCTTGCGGCTGGGTATTGAGGGTGCAACGACCCATCGCCGGGATCAACAACGAGTTGCCGCCTGCTTGTGCATGCGCGAGCAGGGGCTGAAGGAGCAACAGGCAGCCCAAGGCAAGGGTGCGGCCGGTGCGGTTCATGGGAATCGACTTACCTCTGAAGGGCACGCGGACCCATCGAGGGATCCAATAAGCGCGCATTATGAAATAAGCAGGGCCAACCTTACAAAGTCTTTACTCGTTTTTCTGCTGCGCGGGGAATATATCGGCCACTTTCTTGCCGATTTTTAGCAGAGGCGTGGGAAAAACGGCTTGGGTGTAGGTAAAAGCTGACGCTGGCGATGGCCAACGTCAGCGGCACGGCGATTACTTCAGTGCGGCGAAGGCGCGCTCGGCTGCGTCCAGAGTGATTTTCAGCTCGGCTTCGCCGTGGGCGATCGAGGTGAAACCGGCTTCGAAGGCGCTCGGTGCGAGGTACACGCCGCCTTCCAGCATCAGGTGGAAGAAGCGACCGAACAATGCCGCGTCGCTGGCCATCACGTCTTCAAAAGTGACGATGTCGTCGGCACCGCTGAAGTACAGGCCGAACATGCCACCCGCTTGCGTGGTGACGAACGGAATGCCCGCCGCATCGGCGCGTTGTTGCAGGCCATCGAGCAGGCGCGTGGTGTAATCGGTCAGCTCGGCGTGGAAGCCCGGACGGCTGATCAGCCGCAGGGTGGTCAAACCGGCGGCCATTGCCAGCGGGTTGCCCGACAGGGTGCCGGCCTGATAAACCGGGCCCAGCGGGGCAATGCGCTGCATGATTTCGCGCTTGCCGCCGAAGCAGCCGACCGGCATGCCGCCACCGATGATCTTGCCGAACGTGGTCAGATCCGGGGTTACGCCGTAGTACGCCTGAGCGCCACCGAGGGCCACCCGGAAACCGGTCATCACCTCGTCGAAAATCAGTACCACGCCATGCTTGTCGCACAGCGCACGCAGGCCTTCGAGGAAACCCGGCGCCGGCGGCACGCAATTCATATTGCCCGCCACTGGCTCGACGATGATGCACGCCACGTCCTGACCGACTTCGGCGAGCATCTTCTCAACCGCGTCGATGTCGTTGAACGGCAGGGTCAAGGTGTGTTTTGCAAACGCTGCCGGTACACCGGCGGAGCTCGGCACGCCTTGAGTCAGTGCGCCGGAACCGGCCTTGACCAGCAGGCTGTCGGAGTGACCGTGGTAGCAGCCTTCGAACTTGATGATGCTGTCACGACCGGTGTAACCACGGGCCAGACGGATTGCGCTCATGGTCGCTTCGGTGCCGGAGCTGACCATGCGCACCATGTCCATCGACGGCACCAGCGAGCAGACCAGGTCGGCCATTTCGGTTTCCATCGCGGTCGGCGCGCCGTAGGACAGGCCGTGCTGCAGTTGATTGCGCACCGCGTCGAGCACGTCCGGGTGGCTGTGGCCAAGGATCATCGGACCCCACGAACCGACGTAATCCACATAACGCTTGTCGTCTTCGTCAGTGACGTAGGCGCCTTCGGCGTGCTTGAAGAACAGCGGTGTGCCGCCCACGCTCTTGAACGCGCGCACCGGCGAGTTCACACCACCGGGAATGTGTTTCTGGGCATTGGCAAACAGGGTTTCGGAACGAGACATGTTCGGGCTCTCAAATCAGATTTTCAGAAGTTCGTTGAAGGCGCGGGCGCGGCGGGTCACTTCGGCGGTGCTCTGGGCACCGAACAAGCCGTGGACCACCGCCAGCAGGTCGACACCGTGGGCCACCAGCGGGGCGGCGTTGTCGAGGGTGATGCCGCCAATCGCACAGACCGGCAGATGCAGCTTGCGCTTGGCCTCGTCGAGCAGATCGAGGCTGCAGCTTGGCGCGCCGGGTTTGGTGCTGGAATTGAAGAAGCGACCGAAGGCGACATAACTCGCGCCTTCCTTGGCGGCCTGTTCAGCCAGTTCGAGCTGCGCATGGCAGGTCGAACCGATGATGGCTTTGGAGCCGAGCAGGGCGCGGGTCGGCGACAGCGGGCCGTCGGTCTGCCCCAAGTGCACGCCGACGTTCAGGCGCGCGGCCAGTTCGGCGTCATCGTTGATGATCAACTGCGTCTTGTAGCGCTCGCACAGGTCACGCAGGGCTTCGGCCTCGCGCAGGCGGCGGGCCTCGTCGCTGCTTTTGTCGCGGTATTGCAGCAGGGTGACGCCGCCTTCCAGCGCCGCCTCCACGTACGACAGAAACTTGCCCGCCAGCAACTGGCTGTCGGTGATGGCGTACAGGCCACGTAGTTTCATCAGGCAGACCTCACGACGTTACGAGCAAAAATCCAGCGGCAGACGACGCGGCACGAACTGGCCTTTGCCCAGTTGTTCGGCATCGCGCAGGGTGCGCCAGGTGTAATCCAGTGCCGTGCGTACGGCACTGGCGAGGTGTTCGCCCTGGGCCAGACGACCGGCGATAGCGCTGGCCAGGGTACAACCGGAACCGTGATAACTGCCTGGCAGACGCTGGCAATAGAAGGTGTCACGCAGGCCGTCACGGCCGTACAGGCGATTGTGGATTTCAGTTTCGTCGCCGTGGCCGCCGGTGATCAGCAGGTTTTTGACGAACGGCAGGAGTTTTTCCGCGCACTCGTCTGCGGTGCCTTCGGGCAGTTCAGCGAGGATTCGGGCTTCGGGCAGGTTGGGGGTGGCAATGATCGACAGTGGCAGCAGGCGCTCGCGCATCGCGTAACCGACTTCATCCTTGCCCAGTCGTCCGCCGCCGCCGGCACGCAGCACCGGGTCGCAGACCACCGGCAGGTGCGGGTGCGCAGAAAGCAGTTCGACCACGGTGTCGACCATTTCCAGCGAACCGAGCATGCCCAGTTTGACCGCAGAGACTTCGGAGTCGTTGAGCACGGCATTGGCCTGGGCCAGTACCCACTCACGGTCGAGGACGCGGAAGTCAGTGACGTTGACGGTGTCTTGCACGGTCAGGGCGGTGACGGCCGGAGCCGCGTGGCAACCCTGCGCGAGCAAGGCTTCGATATCTGCCTGCAAGCCGGCGCCACCACTGGGGTCGTGGCCGGAGAGACAGAGGACAACGGGGCGGGAGCTGTAAATATTCATGGTGCGCGAGCTTACCACCAAACCTGATTTTGGGGTTCAGTCCTGACGGTGTTTGGCTAGAGATTGTCTGACACATTGCGGCCATTAGTCGGGTAGCAATGGTGGCGAGGGGATTTATCCCCGATGCGCTGCGAAGCAGTCGCAAATCCATTTTACGAATCGTGTCTGAAAGAATCTGGTTGCATGGTTTGGGGCCGCTTCGCGACCCATCGGGGATAAATCCCCTCGCCACAGAGGTATGCACAACATGCGCCGTTGTAGCGAGTTGACCAACTCAACAGCTCTAGTCCGCAGCTTTGCTCTGAAACGCCCGTTCTAGAGCCTTTGCAGGAAAAATTTCGATGGTGCTCAATGGCCATCAACGGCTATGCTAGTCTGGATCCAAACCAATAACAGGTAATACCGGTTTTACGTCTACTCAAAGGGAATGGGGGGCTTCCTGACACAACCGGACGAGCCACGCTGGGGCTTCAATGCGCTATTTGCTGATGTTGCTGTTCTGCTTGCCCCTTCTCGCAAGCGCCGTCGAGTTCGACGAAAATACCCAGAGCCTCCCGCTGGGCCGCTCCTTGCAGGTGTTCGAAGACCCGAGCGGTCAGGCGAACATCGCCGACGTTCGCGCTCAAGCGGCGGCGGGCAATTTCAAACCCCACGACAAAGCCACGCTCAATGCCGGTTACTCGCGCTCGGCGTTCTGGCTGAAGATCGACCTGCATTACCGTCCGAACAATCCGGCCGCACAACGCACCTGGCTGCTGGAGCTGGCGTATCCGCCGCTCGATCACCTCGACCTTTATATGGCCGATGCCAATGGCGACTACCGGCTGATCCGGCAAACCGGCGACGCTTTGCCGTTCGCCAGTCGCGAAATCCGTCAGAACAATTACCTGTTCGACCTGACCTTCGCCCCTGACCAGCAAAAAACCGTGTACCTGCGTCTGGCCAGTGAAGGCTCGATCCAGGCCCCAGTAACGTTATGGTCGAGCACGGCTTACCTCGAAGACCAGCCAGTGCGCCTGTATGTGCTGGGGATTATTTATGGTGTGCTGCTGGGGATGCTGGTCTACA
The DNA here is from genome assembly GCF_014060985.1 of Pseudomonas sp. MD195_PC81_125. Classification (NCBI taxonomy): domain Bacteria; kingdom Pseudomonadati; phylum Pseudomonadota; class Gammaproteobacteria; order Pseudomonadales; family Pseudomonadaceae; genus Pseudomonas; species Pseudomonas sp. MD195_PC81_125. Next base: position 15,237 of record NZ_JABULD010000261.1, on the reverse strand, counting down.
ACCTGTTCATCTACCTGAGCGTGCGCGACACCAGCTACCTTTATTACATCTTCTACATCGCCTCGTTCGGCCTCTATCAACTGTCGGTGAATGGCGCGGCGGTCGAGTATTTCTGGCCGGACAATCCGTGGTGGGCCAACGCCGCCACGCCGTTTTTCATCGGTTGCGCCGGGCTGTTCGGCAGCCAGTTCGCCCGCAGTTTCCTGCAGACCAGAACCCACAGCCGCTGGCTCGACTATCTGCTGATCGCTTTGATTGCGTTCGGTGCGCTGGTGGTCGGGCTGTCGCTGATGACCAGTTACGCCTTGTCGCTGCGCCTGGCGACCCTGTTGGCGCTGGTGTTCACCGTGGTGATTTTCGCTGCCGGGATCCTCGCCTGGTGGCGCGGCTTGCGGGTGGCGCGTTATTTCATCATTGCCTGGTCGGCGTTTTTGCTCGGCGGTATCGTCAACACGCTGATGGTGCTCGGCTTGCTGCCAAACGTGTTCCTGACCATGTACGCCAGTCAGATCGGCTCGGCGATCGAAGTCGCGCTGCTGTCGCTGGCGCTGGCCGACCGCATCAACGCGATGCGCGAGCAACAGGCGCAGACCCTGTTCGATGCCGGGCAGAAACTCGAAGTGCTCAACCAGCAACTGGCGCACAGCAACAAGCTCAAGGATGAATTCCTCGCGACCCTGACCCACGAATTGCGCACGCCGATGAACGGCGTGATCGGTTCGCTGGAACTGATGCAGACCGTCGAGCTGGAGCCTGAACTGGAGCAATACCAGCAAACCGCCGCCGGTTCTGCGCGGGACATGATGCGCATGGTCAACGGCATCCTCACCCTCACCGAATTGCAGGCCGGCAAGCTCAAGGCGACGCCGGGCAGCTTCAGCCTGCGCGCGGTGGTCGAGGCCTTGCGCGTGCAGTTCGACGGCAACGCGGCGAGCAAGTCGCTGGACTTCAAGGTCGAGGTGCTGCCGACCCTGCCGGATCGCTTGCACGGCGACAGTGCAAAACTGGCGCAGTGCCTGGAGTGCCTGCTGGACAATGCGATCAAGTTCACCCGGGTCGGTGGTCTGGCGCTGCGGGTGACCGGCAAGCCGACGGCGGACAACCGTTTGGCGTTGTCATTTGCGGTGATCGACACCGGCATCGGTTTCACCGATCTGGGCGAGGCGACGCTGTATCAGCGCTTCTTCCAGCTCGACGGCTCGATGACCCGCGAATACGGTGGGCTGGGCGTGGGGCTGGCGATCTGTCGGCAACTGGTGGAGTTGCTCGGCGGCAAGCTCACCCATCGTTCCGAACCCGGGCGTGGCAGCCGTTTTCAGCTGGACGTCGAATTCGAACTGCCGGCGGTCGAAGCGGTGCCGAACCCGGCTCCGCTGCAGGAGCGGATCCGTGCGCCGCAGGACTGCACGGTATTGCTGGTCGACGACAACAGCGTCAATCAACTGGTGATGCGCGGCATGCTGCTCAAGCTCGGTTTCCGCGTGCGCACGGCGGACAACGGCGCGGCGGCACTCGATTGCCTGCAACGGGAAAATTTCGATGCGGTGCTGATCGATTGCCAGTTGCCCTTCCACGAAGGGGCGTCGCTGTGCTGCCAGATTCATGCGTTGCCCGGCTGCGCCAGTCTGCCGGTGTTCATGCTGGCGCAGGGCACGGATCGCGAGCATTGCGCGCCGGGTACGCGCATCGATTACCTGCACAAACCGGTGAAATTCGAAGACCTGCAGACGGCGCTGGAGCGTCGGGTGCTCAGCGCGTAACAGGGTGAAAGCGCCGACAGTTCGGCGCATATGACACTTTGATCAGCCACGGGCCGGTGCTTAACTGGATTCCTTGGCTGACCAAAGGAGCCCCGTCATGAACCTGCATCAGTTCGCCGAAACCCACGAAGTCACCAACCAGCCGCCATCGCTGGATGGCGCCAACCTGTACCGCATCGACCTGCCATTGCAGGAGTGGTCGCGCCGCTTTGGCGCCGGTTGGGCTGAGTCGCGGATCGATGCCTACGGTGCGCTGGCCGGCGGACCGCTGATGACAGCCGGGTTCCTCGCCAATCAGAACAAACCGGTGTTCGTCAGCCATGACCGTTACGGCCATCGCATTGATCTGGTGGAATTTCATCCGGCCTATCATGAGCTGATGCGCACCGCGATCGAACATGGCCTGACCTCGTCACCCTGGACTCATCCGCAGGACGGCGCGCATGTTGCCCGCGCCTCGATGAGCTATCTGCACAGCCAGGCCGAAGCCGGTAGCGGTTGCCCGTTGACCATGACGTTCGCCAGCGTCCCGGCCCTGCGTTTGCAGCCGGATCTGGCCGAACAGTGGCTGCCGAAAATCCTTGCCACCGAGTATGACCCGCGCAATGTCGGTATGGCGAACAAGGCCGGCGTGACCATCGGCATGGCGATGACCGAGAAACAGGGCGGCACCGATGTGCGGGCCAATACCACCAAGGCCTATCCGGTGGGCGCCAGTGGTCCGGGCCAGGCCTATGAACTGGTCGGGCACAAGTGGTTCTGCTCGGCGCCAATGTGCGATGCGTTTCTGACCCTGGCGCAAACCGACAAGGGGCTGACCTGCTTCCTGCTGCCGCGCCATCGTCCGGACGACACGCGCAATCAGTTCTACATCCAGCGCCTGAAAAACAAGCTCGGCAACCAGTCCAACGCCTCCAGTGAAGTGGAGTTTCGCGGCGCGCTGGCATGGATGGTCGGCGAAGAAGGGCGCGGCGTACCAACCATCATCGAGATGGTGGCGATGACCCGTTTCGACTGCATGGTCGGCTCCAGCTCGCTGATGCGTCAGGCGCTGACTCAGGCCAGCCATCACTGCGCGCACCGTTCGGTCGGCGGCAAACTGCTCAGCGAGCAACCGTTGATGCAGAACGTGTTGGCCGATCTGGCGCTGGAAAGCGAGGCCGCACTGGCGCTGAGCCTGCGCATGGGCAAGGCGCTGGATCATCTGGATGACCGCCACGAAGCACAATTCGCCCGTCTGGTGACGGCGGTGGGCAAGTACTGGATCTGCAAACGCGCCCCCGGAATGATCAACGAGGCCGCCGAGTGCATGGGCGGCGCCGGGTATGTCGAGGAGAGCATTTTGCCGCGGCTGTATCGCGAAGCACCGGTCAACTCGACGTGGGAAGGCTCGGGCAACGTGCAGTGCCTCGACGTGCTGCGTGCACTGTCGAAAGAGCCGGGTGTGCTCGATGTGCTGTTCAGCGAGTTGGGCAACGGCCATGGCGACAAGCGTCTGGCCGCGCATATTCAGCAGTTGCAGGCGCAGTTCAAGGACACCAGCGATATTCAATACCGCGCGCGGCAACTGACTGAAGATATAGCGCTGGGGTTGCAGGCCAAGTTGTTGCTGGAGGCGGGGAATGCGGCGGTCAGTGATGCGTTTATTGCCAGCCGTCTGAACGGTGGCGGCCGGGTCTATGGCGCATTGCCGCGTGGGCTTGATGTCGAAGCCATCGTCGCCCGCTCAACCCCGCAGGGTTTCTGACCCCGGTCCTTCGAACACTGCAAAACCCTGTGGGAGCTGGCTTGCCAGCGATGGCGACCTGTCAGTCAACATTGATATCGAATGTGCCGGCCTCATCGCTGGCAAGCCAGCTCCCACTGGGATTCGCTTTGTTTGAAAGATTTGGGTACAGCCACAACGCCACTGTTCCCGTGAGACCACGATGCAGGCAAGATGAAGCTCTGCAAGTCAGAACACAGGAAGCTGATCGTGACCGAAGCGTTTATTGTCGTTCAAACCGCCGAGCAAGCCGTGGATCGTCTGGCCGAGCTGCATGAGCGGGCCACCACTGCGCTGAACTCGGCGCTCAAGCGTTACCTCAAGGATCGCGTCGAGCCTGACGCCGAACAGCGTGCTCTGTTTCGTTACCCCGAACTGCGTCTGACCTACCTGTGTCAGGGCGAAGTCCCGCAGACCACCCGCGCCTACGCCAAGGTGCAACTGCCGGGCACTTACAGCGTCACCGTCACCCACCCCAAGGCGTTCCGCAAATACCTGCTGGAACAACTGGTGCCGTTGATGCACGACTTCACCGTGACCGTGGAAGTCGGCGTCAGCCAGCAGAACATTCCGTACCCGTACGTGGTCGAGCAGGGCGATGAGCTGGCCGGCTCCGGCGTCACCGCTGCGGTGCTGGCGCGAGTGTTCCCGAGTACCGACCTGTCCGCCGCCACCGATGGCATCGCCGACGGCCTCTACGACTGGGAAAACACCGATCCGCTGCCGCTGGCGCTGTTCGACGCCGCGCGGGTCGACTTCTCGCTGCGTCGTCTGGTGCACTACACCGGCAGCGACTGGCGCCATGTGCAGCCGTGGATTCTGCTGACCAACTACCATCGCTACGTCGACCAGTTCATCGTCCATGGCCTGGAGCAACTGCGCAACGACCCGCGTTTCGTGCGTATGGTCCTGCCGGGCAATGTGATCATCGAGAAGGGCATGGATCACGGCGAAGCCTCGGCGATTGCCGCTGGCGTGGTCTGGCACCGCTACCAGATGCCGGCCTATCACCTGATCGCCAACGACGGCCATGGCGTGACCCTGGTCAACATCGGCGTCGGCCCGTCCAACGCCAAGAACATCACCGACCACCTGGCGGTGCTGCGTCCGCATTGCTGGCTGATGATCGGCCACTGCGGCGGCCTGCGTCAGTCGCAGACCATCGGCGACTACGTGCTGGCACACGCCTACATGCGTCGTGACGGGATTCTCGATCGCGTGGTGCCACCGAACATTCCGATTCCGGCGCTGGCCGAAGTGCAACTGGCGCTGCAACAAGCCGCGGCCAATATCACCGGCGAGAAGGGCGAGGAGCTGAAAAAGCGTCTGCGCACCGGCACCGTGCTGACCTACGATGACCGTAACTGGGAATTGCGCTGGGCGCAGGAACGTCCGTTGATCAACCTGTCCCGCGCCGTTGCGGTGGACATGGAAAGCGGCACCATCGCCGCCCAGGCTATCGCCTGCGGGTGCCTTACGGCACGTTGCTGTGCGTCTCGGACAAACCGCTGCACAGTGAAATCAAGCTGCCGGGTTCGGCCAACGCGTTCTACGAGCGCGCGGTCAGCCAGCACTTGAAGATCGGCATCGCGGCGGTGGATCTGCTGCGCACCGAACTCAACTCGCTGCACTCGCGCAAACTGCGCAGCTTCGACGAGCCGCCGTTCCGTTAACGGTTAGTCGTGGTCATTTGGCGGTCGGGGCACTAGCATTAGCAGCCCTGACCGTCAGATGTTCTTTTCGCCATGTCCCGTCCCCCGCGTCCTCCTTCCCGCCGCCCTGGCGCGAAGCCTTCCCCCTCAGCGCCACGTCGTGTCGCCAAGGCGCCGCCGGCCGAGCCGAAGCTGATCCTGTTCAACAAACCGTTCGATGTGCTGACGCAGTTCAGTGACGAAGGCGGGCGGGCGACGCTCAAGGATTTCATCGATGTGCCGGGCATTTATCCGGCCGGACGTCTGGATCGCGACAGTGAAGGTTTGTTGCTGCTGACCAATGACGGTCAGTTGCAGGCGCGGATCGCCGACCCGAAACACAAGTTGCCGAAGACGTACTGGGTGCAGGTCGAAGGCGAGCCGACGGCTGAACAACTGCAGCGCCTGCGCGACGGTGTCGAGCTGAACGACGGCATGACTCTGCCCGCCGAGGCGCGGCAACTGGATGAGCCTGAACTGTGGCCACGCAATCCGCCGGTACGCTTTCGCAAAAGCGTGCCGACCCGTTGGCTGGAGTTGGTGATTCGTGAAGGACGCAACCGTCAGGTACGGCGGATGACTGCCGCGGTGGGGCTGCCGACGTTGCGGCTGGTGCGGGTGCGGATTGGCGACTGGACGCTCGAAGGGCTCGATCAGGGCCAGTGGAAGGAAGTGCCGGCGCGGTTATAGAGCGCCGGATTCGATCAGGCCGATTACCACGCTCTTGATGATGAACGCGGCCACGCCCAGACCCAGCACGAAGAACAGAATGAACGAGCCGAAGCGCCCGGCCTTGGACTTCTTCGCCAGATCCCAGACGATGAATCCCATGAAAATGATCAGGATGCTGACCAGGCCAGTCATCATCCACTCTTCGAATACTGCAGGATCCATCGGGCATCTCCGGCGCGCACAGGGCTGAAAGGGCTGGGCGATTATACGCCTGGGGTGGCTGGGGACGCATTGATCTGCGTCGGTGTGCCGCACCTCTACCACGCGGCCCCCCTGTAGGAGCTGCCGAAGGCTGCGATCTTTTTGATCTTTGAAAAAGCAAAAATCAAAAAAGATCGTCMGMCCTGCGGCAGCTCCTACAGAGGCGATGCAGGGTTGGGGATCAAGCCTCGACCTGACTCCATTGCTTGCTCAGCCGCTTGTCCGAGATCGGCACTTTCGTTCCCAACTGCTGGGCGAACAGCGACACCCGGTATTCCTCCAGCCACCAGCGGTACAACTCCAGCTGCGGATCGCGTTTACCTTCCTGGGCATGTTTCGCCGCGCGGACCTGGTATTGCGCCCAGAGGCCGGCCAGTTCACCGCTCCAGACGCGATCCTTCTGTACTTGCGCACCGAGTTTCTCGAAACGCTGCTCGACCGCCTTCAGATAGCGCGGCAACTCCTTGAGCCATTGCATCGGTGTTTCCCGGACGAACCCCGGATACACCAGATGGCTGATTTGCTGCTTGATGTCATTCAGCGCCACCGCCTGAGCCAGATCGATCTTGCCCTTGAAGCGCTTTTGCAGGCCGTGCCACAGCTTGAGAATCTCCAGGGTCAGCCGCGCCACGCGCTCGGCGTGTTCGGTCCAGCTGCCGCGTTTGCGTTCGGCCAATGCCGCCAGCCCGGCACCGTCACGCGGCAACGGGTCTTCGCCTTCCAGAATGCAGCTGTCGAGACTGGCCAGCAGAATGTCTTCCACCAGCGCGTCCACTCGGCCCAACTCACGATACAGCAGGCCCAGCTCGGTGATGCCCGGGAGTTTGCTGCGCAGGAACTTCGCCGGCTCCGCCAGTTGCTGCATCAGCAGCCGCTGCAAGGCGCGGCGATGCTGGAATTCGGCTTCGGCCGGGGTCGAAAACCGCCCTTCCTTGACCGTGCCGCCTTCTTCCACCAGTGCCGGATAGACCGTCATCGACAGGCCGGCAATCTTCTGCTGAGTCTTTTTCCGCCACCGGAGCGAAGACCTTGGCCTCCACCGGTTGCTGACTTTTTCGCACTTTGCGGCACGGCCAAAGCCGCTTGACTGGCTTCGGCGAAGCGCGCGGTGAGCTCGGCCAGATCGCGTCCCTCACCAAGAAACTTGCCTTGGCCGTCGACGATTTCCAGGTTCATCCGCAGATGGCTTTCGACCTGCTGCGCCGCTTCCGCCCACGCCTCATCGCTGACTCGGGCGCCGGTCATGCGCAGCAGTTCGCGACCCAGCGATTGCGGCAACGAACCCTCAGCGAAGGTCATGCGCTGCAACGCCGCTTTGATGAAATCCGGCACCGGCACGAAGTTTTTGCGCAGGGCTTTCGGCAGATTGCGCACCAGCGCAATGCACTTGGCCTCGATCAGCCCCGGCACCAGCCATTCCAGACGCTCCGGCGGCAGCATCGGCAGCAGCGGTGCCGGCACGCGCAGGGTCACGCCGTCGCGCGGGTGATTGGGTTCGAAGTGGTAGCTGAGCGCCAACTCCAGATCGCCGATGTGCAACGTGTCCGGGTAGTCGCGCGCGGTGACTTCGCTGGCCTCGCGGGCCAGCACGTCCTCTTCGCGCATGATCAGCAGCTGCGGGTTCTTCTGGCTGTTGACCCGATACCAACTGTCGAAGGTCGCGGTCTGGTGAATCTCCGCCGGCAACCGCGCATCGTAGAACGCGTACAGGGTTTCTTCGTCAGCGAGGATGTCGCGGCGCCGGGCCTTGGCTTCCAGTTCGTCGAGCTGTTCGAGCAATTGTTTGTTGGCGCTCAAGCATTTGGCTTTCGACTGAATCTCGCCACGCACCAGGCCCTCGCGGATAAACAGCTCACGCGACACCACCGGATCCACCGGGCCGTAATGCACCGGGCGGCGACCGACCACGATCAGCCCGAACAGGGTAATCTGCTCGTAGGCCACAACCTGGCCGCGCTTCTTCTCCCAGTGCGGTTCGAAGTGGTTTTTCTTGATCAGGTGCCCGGCCAGCGGTTCGATCCAGTCGGCGTCGATCTTGGCGACCATGCGCGCGTAAAGCTTGGTGGTTTCCACCAGTTCGGCGGTCATCAGCCACTGCGGGCGTTTCTTGCCGATGCCCGACGACGGATGAATCCAGAAGCGCCGCTGACGGGCGCCAAGGTAATCGCCGTCTTCGGTTTTCTGACCGATCTGGCTGAGCAATCCGACCAGCACCGCTTTGTGCAGTTTCGGGTAATCCGCCGGTTCCTTGTTGAGGCTCAACTGCATGTCGCGGCAGATCAGACTCAGCTGGCGATGGGAATCACGCCACTCGCGCAGACGCAGGTAATTGAGGAAATTCTTCCGGCACCAGTTACGCAGTGGGCTGGCGGTCAGCGCTTGGCGCTGTTCTTCAAAACCACGCCACAGATTGACCAGACCGGCGAAGTCCGAATCGCTGTCCTTCCACTGCGCGTGGGCCTGATCCGCCGCTTGCTGACGCTCCGGCGGACGCTCGCGCGGGTCTTGAATCGACATCGCACTGGCGACGATCAGCACTTCCTGCAAGCTGCCGAGCCTGGCCGCTTCGAGCAGCATGCGGCCCATGCGCGGGTCCACCGGCAGGCGCGCCAACTGGCGCCCGAGCGGGGTCAGCTGACTGTTGCGGTCCACCGCCGAGAGTTCTTGCAGCAGGTTGAAACCGTCGCTGATCGCCTTGCCGTCCGGCGGCTCGATGAACGGGAACGCGGTGATCTCACCGAGGCGCAGGTGCAGCATCTGCAAGATCACGGCGGCAAGGTTGGTGCGCAGAATTTCCGGGTCAGTGAATTCCGGGCGACCGAGGAAATCTTCCTCGCTGTACAGCCGCACGCAAATCCCCGGTTCGACCCGGCCGCAACGACCTTTACGCTGATTGGCACTGGCCTGGGAAATCGCTTCGATCGGCAGGCGTTGGACCTTGGCGCGATAGCTGTAGCGACTGATGCGCGCGGTGCCGCTGTCGATCACGTACCGGATGCCCGGCACGGTCAACGAGGTCTCGGCGACGTTGGTCGCCAGCACCACGCGGCGTCCCGGATGCGACTGGAAAATCCGCTGCTGTTCAGCCGGCGACAGGCGCGCGTACAGCGGCAGGATTTCGGTGTGTTTGAGCTGAGCCTTGCGCAGCATGTCGGCGGCGTCGCGAATCTCGCGCTCGCCGGGCAGGAACACCAGCACATCGCCGGGACTGCGGCGTTCACTGCGCTCGTAGGCGGCGATCTCGTCGAGGGTGGCGAGGATCGCCTGATCGACGGTCAGGTCGTCTTCGACGCGGTTGCCTTCTTCATCCTGCTCAAGCGTCAGCGGGCGATACCAGGTTTCAACCGGGAAGGTGCGGCCGGACACTTCGACAATCGGCGCGTCATCGAAATGCCTGGAGAAGCGCTCCAGATCGATGGTCGCCGAGGTGATGATGACTTTCAGGTCCGGACGACGCGGCAGCAGGGTTTTCAGGTAACCGAGCAGGAAGTCGATGTTCAGGCTGCGTTCGTGAGCTTCGTCGACGATGATCGTGTCGTAGCGTTCCAGATAACGGTCATTCTGGGTTTCCGCCAACAGGATGCCGTCGGTCATCAGTTTGATCAGGGTGTTGGCATCGCTCTGATCTTCGAAACGCACCTGATAACCGACCAGCGCGCCCAGTGGCGTACCGAGTTCTTCGGCGACCCGACTGGCCACACTGCGCGCCGCGATTCGGCGCGGCTGGGTGTGGCCGATCAAGCCATGCTGACCGCGACCGATTTCCAGGCAGATTTTCGGCAACTGCGTGGTTTTACCCGAACCGGTTTCGCCGGCAATGATCAGGACCTGATGCTTCTCCAGCGCAGCCTTGATCTCATCGCGCTTGGCGGCAATCGGCAGGCTGTCGTCGTAACGAATCACCGGCAGGCTGGCACGGCGCGCCAGCACCTGATCACTGGACGCCTGCAGGCGCGTCACCCACTGGGCCAGTTTGGCCTCGTCGGGTTTCTTGCGCAGCTCGAGCAACTGCCGCCGCAGCCGGTGACGGTCGGCGAGCATGGCGTGATCAAGGTTTTTCAGCAGTTTGTCGATGGAGGGCGATTCGTCGGTCATCGGGTACGCAATTCGGTCGTCTATATGTGCAGAGGGCCGATTGTCGCAGATTTGCGTCACTGAACACGACTGCGAGGTGCTTTTGTGGCGAGGGGATTTATCCCCGATCGGCTGCGCAGCAGTCGCCGACTGGATATGAAAGTCGGACTGAAGCGTCTGAGTTGAAGGTTTTTGGGGGGTGCTACGCACCCCATCGGGGATAAATCCCCTCGCCACAATGTGTTTACCCGGGCGTCATTCATTATCCAGCCCTTTGCGGCGGTAAGGGAATACGTCGATGACTTTGCCGGCGCGAATCGCCTCCTGCAGACCCTTCCAGTAATCGGCGTTGTACAACTCGCCGTGCAGTTGATCGAACAGTTTGCGCTGCCCGGCATCGGCGAACAGGAACGGCGGAAACTCCTCGGGAAACACGTCCAGCGGCCCGATCGAGTACCAGGGCTCGGAAGCCATTTCGTCCTCGGGGGTGCGTGGCGCGGGGATGTGGCGGAAGTTGGCTTCGGTCAGGAAGCAGATTTCGTCATAGTCGTAGAACACCACCCGCCCATGCCGGGTAACGCCGAAGTTCTTCAGCAGCATGTCACCGGGAAAGATATTGGCCGCCGCCAGTTGCTTGATCGCCAGGCCGTAATCCTCCAGTGCCTCGCGCACCTGCGCTTCGTTGGCGTTGTCCAGATAGAGGTTGAGCGGGGTCATGCGGCGCTCGGTCCAGCAGTGGCGGATCAACACCGTGTCGCCTTCGACCGAGACCGTCGACGGCGCGACGTCAAGCAGCTCTTCCAGGCACGCCGGATCGAACTTGCTCAGTGGAAAACGGAAGTCGGCGAATTCCTGGGTATCGGCCATGCGCCCGACGCGGTCGACACTTTTCACCAATCGGTATTTTTCGATCACCGTCGCCCGGTCGACGTTTTTCGACGGCGAGAAACGGTCCTTGATGATCTTGAACACGGTGTTGAAGCCCGGCAGGGTGAACACGCTCATGACCATGCCGCGCACGCCCGGCGCCATGATGAATTGATCGTCGGTGTTGGCCAGGTGATTGATCAGCGCGCGGTAGAACTCGGACTTGCCGTGTTTGTAGAAGCCGATCGAGGTGTACAGCTCAGCGATGTGCTTGCCCGGCAGAATGCGCCGCAGGAAACCGATGAACTCCGCCGGCACCGGCACATCGACCATGAAATACGAACGGGTGAAAGAGAAGATGATCGACACATCGGCTTCGTCGGTGATCAGCGCGTCGATCTGAATCCCGCGGCCTTCGCGGTGCAGCAGCGGAATCACCAGCGGCCACTGCTCGTTGGGGGTGTAGATGCGCCCCACCAGATACGCGCCTTTGTTGCGGTACAGCACCGAGGAAAACAGCTCGACGCTCAGCTCCGGATCCTTGCACACCCAGTCCGGCAAATTCTCGCGCAGTTGCGCTTCGAGGCGCTGCAGATCGCCGGGCAGATCGGCGTAATCCTCGCTGAAACGGTAGTCGGCAAAGATGCTCGCAAGCATCGACGACAACTGGCCCTGCGGCTTATAGGTGCGGGTTTGCGCAGCCCGGGCGCGGCGCAGGCTCGGCCGGGTGGTGTGGATGAACATGCAGCCGTCGCTGATCAGGTCGTGGCTGAACAGCCCGCAGAAGATCGAGTTGTACCAGGTCTCGGACAGCTCATCGTCGAAGCGCAGGTCGATCACGCTGATGTAGGCACTTTTCACCAACGGCCAGCTGCCGACATTCATCAACGTCTCGTCGTCGAAATGCTCGCGCAGGCGGGCGATGGTTTCGCCGACCTTTTCCTCGTAGAGATTGATCCGCGCCGCCGAGGCGGTCTGCGTTTCCTGCCAGCGCGCCTGCTCGAAGCGCTCGCGCGCGCCATCGGTAATCCGCCGGAAGTGCTCGCGGTAATCGTCAAAGCCATCGAGGATCATGCGGGCGATGTCGGTGGCTGGCCATTGCTGCGGCATAGATGAGACCTCGGCGTGCAAGTGGAAATCTGTGCCTGAGCTTAGCCACGGAACCGGGTGCAGGTGAAGTGCAATTTCTGCCAAAACCGGAACGCCAGCGCACATCGCTGGCATTTTTCACCAGGCAACCCGCTGCAGCGAATTAAATGCCCGATTAGCGGTTGCCATCGCCGGGGCGCTCGGCAACACTCTCGTCCCGATCAAGGAAGGAGTGCCATCGTGAGCGCTGTCGATATTTTCCGCATGCTGTCGCTGGCAGCCATCTGGGGCGCGAGTTTCCTGTTCATGCGCATTATTGCGCCGGTGATCGGCACCATTCCGACCGCGTTCTTTCGGGTGTCGATAGCGGCCGTCGGGCTGCTGGTGATTCTCGGGTTGATGCGCATCAGCTGGGACTTCAAAGGCAAACTGAAAACGGTGATGTTGCTGGGGGTGATCAACTCGGGGATTCCGGCGACGCTGTATTCGGTGGCGGCGCAAGTGTTGCCGGCCGGTTACTCGGCAATCTTCAACGCCACCACGCCGTTGATGGGCGTGTTGATTGGCGGGCTGTTTTTCAGTGAAAAACTCACTGCCGCGAAGCTGACCGGGGTGTTTCTCGGCTTGTTCGGGGTCGGTGTGCTGACGCGTGCAGGGCCGGTGGCTTTCGATCTGCCATTGCTCATGGGCGCCCTCGCCTGCCTGCTTGCCACCACCTGCTACGGTTTCGCCGGATTTCTCACGCGACGCTGGCTGGATCACAGCGGTGGGCTCGACAGTCGTCTCTCAGCCGTGGGCAGCATGCTCGGCGCTTCGCTGTTTCTCTTGCCGCTGTTCGGCTACAGCGTGATCACCGCACCACCGGCAAGCTGGGGCGGCTGGAGTGTATGGCTATCGCTGCTGGGCCTGGGTCTGGGTTGCACCGCGTTCGCCTACATCATCTATTTCCGCTTGCTCAGTTCCATCGGCCCGGTCAAATCGATGACCGTCACCTTCATGATCCCGGCGTTCGGCGTGTTGTGGGGTGCGTTACTGCTGGATGAGCCGCTGTCGATGGCTCACTTGTACGGCGGGGTGTTGATTGCGCTGGCGTTGTGGTTGGTGTTGAAGCCGGCGGTAGCAACCGCCCGCTGATTGGCGGCGTCGATAAGTCAGTCTTCGCGAGCAAGCCCACATTTGGAATGCATTCCCCTGTGGGAGCGAGCCTGCTCGCGAAGGCGGCCGAACAGCCGCGATCAGTTTACGGATCAGCCGGTTTTACGGAACACAAACGCCAGACCGACAATGATCAACAGCATCCCCAGCACACTCAGCGTCGCCAGACGATTGCCGAAAATCAGATAGTCCATCAGCGCCGTCACCGCTGGCACCAGATAGAACAGACTGGTGACGTTCACCAGATTGCCCCGAGCGATCAGGCGGTACAGCAACAGCGTCGCCAGCACCGACACCACCAGTCCCATCCACAACACCGGCACGATGAAACCGGCGCTGTGCTCAAAGTGGAACGGTTGAAACGGCACAAATATCCCGCACAACAACAGTCCGGCTAGGTATTGCACTGGCAGCGTGCCGAGGGGATTGTCGGTGATGCGTTTCTGCATGATCGAACCCAGAGTCATGCTCGCCAGTGCAAGCAGGCCGAACAGCATCCCGGCCCAAGACATCCCCGCCAGACCGATCCCCTGGTAAACCACCATGATCAGCCCGGCCAGGCCCAGCGCCAGACCGAACATCCGGCTCGCCGAGCGCTGCCGCTCCATCAACACCACAGTGAGGATCGGCTGTACGCCCATGATGGTCGCCATCACCCCCGGCGTGACTTTGGTGTTGAGCGCCAACAGATAAAAAATCTGATACGCGCCCAACAACACCAGGCCCGTTGCAATCGCGAACAGCATCGGTTTGCCACCCTTGGGCAGCTTCAACTTGAGCAGCGGCGTCAACAGCAGCAGCCCGCACAGGGCGATCACAAAGCGAATCAATAGAAAAGCAAAGGGCGAGGCATGGGCCAGGCCCCATTTGGAGAAGATCGCACCACTGCTCCACAGCAGAACGAACAGGCTCGTGGACATCGCCGCGAGCGCGGATTGTTTCGAAAGGACAAACATGAATACCACCTGTAGTCAGGCAAATAGCCAACTCAGCCGAGGCTGAAATTCAGTAGGTGTTTCTGGCGGGCGCAGGGGTCAGCAAAGAATGCCGATCAGCCCGAAACGCCAACGCCCGGCGGTGATACGACGGCGCACACCGGCGTGCTACTGACAGGTGGAGGGTAATGACTGATCTGCCCGGGCTGCTGATTCCCGCACGGCACGACGCCAGCGTTGACCGCTGAATCGACTACCGCGTTGATGAGGGATGCAGGCATTGGGACTGATCTTTTTTGAAGGATTTGAAATGTGAATCAGCTGATTCACGAGCGCCGACTATAACCAGCGCGGGACATGGATTGCAATGATTTGGCCAAAGGGCCAGCAGGGACAGTTGGCGGCGAGGTGAATAGGCTGATGAGCAACGGATAGGCCCATTGATGGGGAGACACGGAATGCTCGGGATCACATGCCAAGGGAACGGACATATTTGCGGTATCAGGTCTATCGGTCAGAGGCGCGGAAGCAGGCCGGTATTACTTTTGCCAAACTGCAGAAAGATCTGCAACAGAACGGGATCGTGGATCTGGACCACTCCAGAGTTCGTTTTGAGGCCATCGATGCTCTGGCCCTGAATGCCTATGAACAATGGCTTGATCCTCATTTTTCCTGGCAGGAAGTTGTCAGGTGGAAGGCCAGAGAACCGATGGCGTTCGATTTGGCAATCTGGTTTGATCAAGAGCTTTGCGGACTTTGCTTCGCGAATCCTAACCAGAGCAGGTTGCGCGTGAAAATCGTGCGCCTTGAAGGCCAACCGGGAACGGATCACCCTCTCAAGAGCCGCATCGCCACGTTTGCCTTGACCGCCGTTACGCACTTCGCACGAATCATAGGCAGCGAACAAATAGAAATTCAGGAACCTCTTCCAGCAGTAGTTCCTCTTTACAGGCAACTGGGTTTTGAGT
>NZ_JABULD010000625.1:0-2866 GCF_014060985.1 Pseudomonas sp. MD195_PC81_125 | reverse complement strand
CCCCTCGCCACAGCACCAAAGCTTAAATTTTGCCGCCAACCACTCGTTCTTCCCAGATAGCGAAGGCCCCCGCGCCTGCACCTCGATGGCGAACCTGACTGAGATGGCAATGACAAAACCACGTTCGAAAAAGGCTCTATTCATCGGCCTGCCGTTGGCCCTGGCGATCGGCGCCGGTGCAGGCTTTGCCGTGTGGCACCACTGGTTCAAGGACGACCTCGGCTACCCGGCCAAAGTCATGAAGCAGGCCGATGAGCTGCACGAACGCATGCTGTCTTTCGACAGCCATGTCAGCCTGACGCAAAATTTCGGCACCGACGGCCACGAGGCCGACAAGGACGGCGACGGCCAGTTCGATCTGGCCAAGGCCAGCCGTGGACGCCTGTCCGGCGCCGCGCTGACCATCTTCGGCTGGCCGGAAATGTGGAACGGCCCGAACGCCCCGCACAAGCCGACCCCCGGCTTCGTCGACGAGGCACGCAACCAGCAGGAGATCCGCTTCAAGATCATCTCCGGCATGGTTCGCGATTACCCCAATCAGGTCGCCCTCGCCTACACCCCCGACGACTTCCGGCGCTTGCACGGCGAAGGCAAATTCGCGATTTTCATCAGCATGCTCAACGCCTATCCGCTGGGCCACGACCTCAACCTGCTGGACCTGTGGACGGCGCGCGGCATGCGCATGTTCGGCTTCAGCTACATCGGTAACAACGACTGGGCGGATTCGTCGCGACCGTTGCCATTTCTCAATGATTCGCCGGACGCCCTCGACGGTCTCTCGGATCTGGGCAAGCAAGCGGTCAAGCGTCTCAACGATCTGGGCGTGATCATCGACGTCTCGCAAATGTCGACCAAGGCCCTCGAACAAGTCGCGCAACTGAGCCGCACGCCTTTGGTGGCCTCGCATTCGGCGCCGCGTGCGATGGTCGATATTCCGCGCAACCTCAGCGACAAGGAAATGCAGCTGATCAAAAAACAGCGGCGGCGTGGTGCAGATCGTTGCGTTTTCGCAGTACCTGCGTCCGCTCACCCAGCAAACCCAGGACAAGCTCAACGCGATGCGCAAGGACTTCGACCTGCCGCCGCTGCCGAACCTGGCGATGGCGTTGATGCCGGGCGACCCGATCATTGCCGCGTGGTCGGAGCAGAAGTTCGGCCAGTACGCCAGTCGCCTGTACGCGATCCTCGAAGAGGAACCGAAAGCCAGTCTCAAGGATCTGGGTGATGCCATCGATTACGCGGTGCGCAAGATCGGCATCGACCATGTCGGCATCAGCTCCGACTTCAACGAAGGTGGCGGCGTCAAAGGCTTCGAGAACGTCGGCGAAATTCGCAACGTCACCGCCGAGCTGATCTCGCGCGGTTACTCCGAAGCGGACATCGCCAAGCTCTGGGGCGGCAACTTCCTGCGGGTCTGGGATCAGGTCGAGAAAGCCGCGAAACCGGCACTGGCCGCTGCGCCGGGAACTGCCAAGCCATGAGCAATCGTCGTCAGTTCTTGAAGCAGGCGGGGATTCTCGCGGCGGCGCTGCCACTGGGCGCGAGCCTGCCGAATGTCGCCGGTGCCGCGAGCGCTGCGCCCGTGACTGGCAACAAGTGGGCGCAGTTGCAGCAGCTGTTCGATCAGGATCCGGCGTATCTGCACTTCTCCAACTTTCTGATCACCTCACACCCGAAACCGGTGCGCGAGGCGATTGAGCGGCACCGCGCCGCCCTCGACAACAATCCCGGCCTGGCCATGGATTGGGACCTCGGCGTGATCGAACAGCGCGAAGAGAACGTCCGCGTCTGGGCCGGTCGCTATCTGCAAGCCGACGCCAGACAGATCGCCCTGACCGGCAGCACCACCGAAGGTCTGGCGACGATCTACGGCGGCGTGCACGTGCGCCCCGATCAGGAAATCCTCACCACCGAACACGAGCACTACGCGACCCACACCATCCTCGCCCTGCGCACCGAACGCGACGGCACCCGGGTGCGCAAGATTCGCCTGTTCAAGGATCCGTACAACGCGAGCAAAGCAGAAATCCTTGCTGCCATCGACAGCGCCATCCGCCCCGAAACCCGGGTGCTGGGCATGTGCTGGGTGCATTCGGGCAGCGGCATGAAACTGCCCATCGGTGAAATCGGCGCCATCGTCGACCGGCACAACCGTGGTCGCAGCGACGCTGAGCGCATCGTTTACGTGGTCGACGGGGTGCATGGCTTCGGCGTGGACAACCTGAACTTCGCACAAATGAACTGCGACTTCTTCATCGCCGGCACCCACAAGTGGATGTTCGGCCCGCGCGGCACCGGCATCGTCTGCAGTCGCTTCGCCGAAGTCAGATACGTCACTCCGATCATTCCGACGTTCTCCGAAGCCACGGCGTTTTCCACCACCATGACGCCCGGCGGCTATCACTCGTTCGAACACCGCTGGGCGCTGGACGAAGCGTTCAAATTGCATCTTGAGCTGGGCAAGGCCGAGGTCGAGGCGCGCATTCACGCGCTCAACAGCTACCTGAAACAACGCCTGCAGCAACGTCCGCAGATCGAACTGGTCACGCCGCTGAGCCCTGAGCTGTCCGCCGGTTTCACCTTCTTCCGGGTCAAGGGTAAGGACAGCGACAAGATCGCCGCGCACCTGATGGCCAACCGCGTGGTGGCCGATGCCGTGCACCGCGACGTCGGCCCAGTGATTCGCACCGCGCCGGGGCTGCTCAACGACGAAGAGCAAATCGACCGTTTGCTGGCCGTGCTCGATCAGGCCCTTTGACCCGGACGCTCCCTTTTTTCCTTTTAGCGAGACTTGCAATGAACAGTGAACTGCGTCGATTTTCCTTGAAAGCGCTGCCGGCGCTGATGCTCACCGCCCTCGCCGCCG
>NZ_JABULD010000628.1:0-2804 GCF_014060985.1 Pseudomonas sp. MD195_PC81_125 | reverse complement strand
ATCAGCCATTGCAGATGTCGCCTGACGCGCCGCCTTCGCGAGCAGGCTCGCTCCCACATTGGGCCCGGGTACATTCGGTTGCACCGCTTTCGCGCCAATCCATGTGTCTCGTCTCTACATAACCCGCGCCAACCGGATTTGGCACGACCACTGCAACCTGCTTCGCGTCCCCCCCTCTTCAGCAAGGAACGCCCCATGACGCAGAACGATCCCGGCAACGACTACCCCCTCAGCGAAGTCCCGATGCATGCGCGAAAAGGCCTGGCCTCGACCGCCATGGTGTTACTGGGATTCACATTTTTCACCGCAACCATGTTTGCCGGCGGCAAGCTCGGCGTGGCCTTCAATTTTGGCGAGATGATGGCGGTGATCATCGTCGGCAACCTGCTGCTCGGGCTGTACGCGGCAGGTCTGGGTTACATCGCCTTCAGAAGCGGCCTTAATTCGGTGCTGATGGGGCGTTTCTGTTTTGGTGAGGTTGGCAGCAAACTCAGTGACCTGATCCTGGGATTTACCCAGATCGGCTGGTACGCCTGGGGCACTGCAACCGCCGCGGTGGTGATTGGCAAATACTTCGCGCTGGAGCAAGGCACGGTGCTGGGCCTGATGGTGCTGTTCGGCCTGGTGTTCTGCGCCACGGCGTATGTTGGTTATCGCGGCCTGGAGATCCTGTCGTACATCGCGGTGCCGGCGATGATGCTGCTGCTGATGCTGTCGATGTGGGTGGCGACCGTGAAAGTCGGTGGCCTCGATGGTTTGCTGGCGGTGGTGCCGAGCGGTTCGCTGGACTGGTCGACCGCGATCACGCTGGTGTTCGGCACCTTCGTCAGCGGCGCGACGCAGGCTACCAACTGGACACGTTTCTCGCGCTCGGCACGGGTTGCCGTGCTGGCGAGCCTGATCGGATTTTTCATCGGCAATGGCCTGATGGTGCTGATTGGTGCCTACGGCGCAATCGTCTATCAGCAGCCCGACGTGGTTGAAGTGTTGCTGCTGCAAGGCTTCGCCATGGCCGCAATGGCCATGCTGTTGCTGAATATCTGGAGCACCCAGGACAACACCATCTATAACTTCGCCGTCGCCGGTTGCAACCTGCTGCGCACCGGGCGGCGCAAGACTGTGACCCTGGCCGGCGCGGTGATCGGCACCCTGCTCGCGCTGCTGGGCATGTACGACATGCTGGTGCCGTACCTGATCCTGCTGGGCACGGTGATTCCACCGATTGGCGGGGTGATCATGGCCGACTTTTTCTTCCGCTGGCGCGGGCGCTATCCGCGTCTGGCCGACACACGGCTGCCGGCGTTCAACTGGCCGGGGCTGGGGGCTTACGCGGTCGGTACGCTCGCCGCGTTCCACTCGCCGTGGGTCGCACCGCTGGTAGGGATTGCCGCCGCCGCGCTAACGTATGTCATCGTTACCGGCCTGCTCGGCGCCCGTCGCGCCAGTGCGCCACTACCAGACCTATAAGAAGGATTCGCCTGATGCATATCATCAACGCCCGGCTGCGCAACCAGGAAGGTTTGCACGAATTGCACCTGGAAGACGGCCTGATCCGCAGCATCGGCCGCCAGACCGAAGCCCCGACCCTCAACCCCGGCGACCTCGACGCCGGCGGCAATCTGGTGGTGCCGCCCTTTGTCGAGCCACACATCCACCTCGACGCCACGCTGACGGCCGGTGAGCCGCGCTGGAACATGAGTGGCACACTGTTTGAAGGCATCGAGTGCTGGGGCGAACGCAAGGTCACCATCACCGAAGAAGACACCAAAACCCGCGCCAGGAAGACCATTCAAGCCTTGGCCGCTCACGGCATTCAGCACGTGCGCACCCACGTCGACGTCACCGACCCGCAGCTCACCGCGCTGAAGGCGATGCTCGAAGTCCGCGAAGAAACCCGGCATCTGATCGACCTGCAAATCGTCGCGTTCCCACAGGAAGGCATCGAGTCGTACCGCAACGGTCGCGAGCTGATGGAAGAAGCGATTCGCATGGGCGCCGATGTGGTTGGCGGCATTCCGCATTTCGAGTACACCCGCGATCAGGGCGTCAGTTCGGTGAAGTTTCTGATGGACCTGGCCGAACGCACCGGTTGCCTGGTCGATGTGCATTGCGACGAAACCGATGACCCCCATTCGCGCTTTCTTGAGGTACTCGCCGAAGAGGCCCGCAGCCGCGACATGGGCGCGCGGGTCACGGCCAGCCACACCACGGCGATGGGCTCTTACGACAACGCTTACTGCGCGAAATTGTTCCGTTTGCTCGGTCATTCCGGGATCAGTTTCGTCTCGTGCCCGACCGAAAGCATTCACTTGCAGGGGCGTTTCGACAACTTCCCGAAACGCCGGGGCGTGACCCGGGTCAACGAGCTGCTGGAGGCCGGGATGAACGTGTGTTTTGGCCAGGATTCAATCGTCGATCCGTGGTACCCGCTGGGCAATGGCAACATCCTGCGCGTACTCGAAGCCGGGTTGCACATCTGCCATATGCTCGGCTACCGGAATCTGCAGAATGCGCTGAACCTGGTCACCGACAACAGCGCCAAAGCCATGCATCTGGGCGAACGTTATGGACTGGAACAGGGGCGCCCGGCCAACCTGCTGATTCTGTCGGCGGACAGCGATTACGAAGTGATCCGCAGCCAGGGGCTGCCGCTGTATTCGATTCGTGACGGAAAAGTGCTGATGCAGCGAAAAATGCCGGTGGTGGAGTTCAGCAGCCCTCTTGATTGTCCGCCATTTCCTGTAGGAGCTGCCGCAGGCTGCGATCTTTGTTTTTGATTCTAAAAACAAGATCAAAARGATCGC
>NZ_JABULD010000503.1:0-2436 GCF_014060985.1 Pseudomonas sp. MD195_PC81_125 | reverse complement strand
GCAGCCTGCGGCAGCTCCTACAGCTGGTTTTTTTTATGCGCCCGTGCCCCCCCACGGTAATCGCATCGATCTTCAGCGTCGGCTGACCGACACCCACCGGTACCGACTGCCCGTCCTTGCCGCACGTGCCCACACCGCTGTCCAGTGCCAGATCGTTACCGACCATCGACACCCGGCTCATCGCCTCGGGGCCGTTGCCGATCAACGTCGCGCCCTTGACCGGTGCGGTAATCTTGCCGTCCTCGATCAGGTACGCCTCGCTGGTGGAGAACACGAACTTGCCGCTGGTGATGTCAACCTGACCGCCGCCGAGGTTGGCGCAGTAGATGCCTTTCTTCACCGATGCGATGATTTCTGCCGGATCGCTTTCGCCACCGAGCATGTAGGTGTTGGTCATGCGCGGCATCGGCAGATGCGCGTATGACTCACGACGACCGTTGCCGGTACGGGCTACACCCATCAGGCGCGCGTTGAGCTTGTCCTGCATGTAACCCTTGAGCACACCGTTCTCGATCAGCGTGGTGCACTCGGTCGGAGTGCCTTCGTCATCGACGCTCAGCGAACCGCGACGGCCGCTCAACGTGCCATCATCGACAATGGTGCAGAGTTTGGAAGCGACCATTTCACCCATCCGCCCGCTGTAGGCCGAACTGCCCTTGCGGTTGAAATCCCCCTCCAGACCGTGGCCGACCGCTTCGTGCAGGAGCACGCCGGACCAACCCGAACCGAGGACGACAGGCAAGGTGCCGGCCGGTGCCGGAATCGCTTCCAGGTTCACCAGCGCCTGGCGCAGCGCTTCGCGGGCGTAGCCCATGGCGCGGTCTTCGGCGAGGAAATAGCGGTAATCGGTACGCCCGCCACCGCCATGCCCGCCGCGCTCGCGACGGCCATTCTGCTCGACGATCACGCTGACGTTGAAACGCACCAGCGGACGCACGTCAGCAGCCAGGCCACCGTCGGTGGACGCCACCAGAATCCGTTCCCAGACCCCGGCCATGCTCACGCTGACCTGTTGAATCCGTGGATCAAGGGCGCGGGTAGCGACGTCGATGCGCTTGAGCAGCTCGACTTTCTCGGCGCGACTCAGCACTTCCAGCGGATTGTCCGGCGCGTACAGCTGTGCGACATCCTGAGTGCTGAAGGCCTGCACCGTGCCGTTCTGCCCGGCGCGGGAGATCGAACGCGCAGCACGCGCCGCCGCACCAAGGGCTTCAAGCGTGATCGCGTTGCTGTAGGCAAAACCGGTTTTCTCACCGGACTGCGCACGCACGCCAACTCCCTGGTCGAGGTTGAAGCTGCCTTCCTTGACGATACCGTCTTCCAGCGACCACGACTCGGAGATCTGGCCCTGGAAATACAGGTCGGCCGCATCGATCCCCGGGCCGGCCAGATCGCCGAGCACGCCTTGCAGGCTCTCGATGGTCACGCCGCCGGGCGCCAACAGGTGATCACTGACTGAGGACAACAACTCGCTCATAGGTTTACGCCTTAAATTCATGTTCTGAAGCAGGCCGCTGGGCGCCCTGCGAGAAAAACCGCCGATGACTCGTCACCGGCATTCGCGCCCTGATAGACGCTTGTTCGTCACTGTCGCGTGCGGCCAACAGCACCGCCTCGCCTTGATCCTGATGCGCCAGCACCCGGCCCCACGGGTCGACAATCGCCGCATGACCGAAGGTTTCACGCGGTCCCGGGTGAGTCCCGCCCTGCGCTGCCGCCAATACATAACACTGGGTCTCGATGGCCCGGGCGCGAATCAGCACCTCCCAGTGCGCCGCACCGGTCACAGCGGTGAAGGCCGACGGGGCGGTGATCAACTCGGCACCGGCAGCGCGCAATTCGCTGTACAACTCCGGAAAGCGCAGGTCGTAGCACACGGTCAGGCCGACTCGGCCGACCGGTGTGTCCGCCACCACGACGCCACTGCCATAAGCATAGTCATCGGATTCGCGATACCGCCCGCGATTGTCCGCCACATCGACATCGAACAGGTGCAACTTGTCATACCGTGCAACGGTTTCACCCTGATCATTGACCAGCAGCGAGCAGGCGTGAGACTTGGCGTCCGGTTGCCCGAGCGGCGGCAACGGCAAGGTGCCGGCCACTATCCATAACTTGAGGTCGCGAGCGGTCTGTTTCAACCATGGCAGGATCGGGCCTTCACCGAGCGCTTCGGCCCTGCCGATGTCGGCAATGTCACGACGCCCCATGGCGGCGAAGTTTTCCGGCAGCACTGCCAGCTTCGCGCCGCCGGTTGCCGCCTGCTCAAGCAGGCGTCGGGCCTGCGCCAGATTGGCCAGCACATCGCTCTGGCTGACCATTTGAATCACCGCTAAAGACATGGCCGCTTCCTGACAGGGAGTCCACTTATCACTGCAGGAGCTGCCGCAGGCTGCGATCTTTTTGATTTTTGCTTTTTAAAAAACCACATCAAAA
>NZ_JABULD010000359.1:0-2341 GCF_014060985.1 Pseudomonas sp. MD195_PC81_125 | reverse complement strand
GTAGGAGCTGCCGAAGGCTGCGATCTTTTGATCTTCAGGGTCTGAACTGGCTCGGCGCCACGCCGCTCCAGCGCACGAACGCATGGCGGAAGCTTGCGGTTTCGCTGAAACCCAGGGTCTCGGCGATGCGGTAGATCGGCAACTGATCCTCACACAGCATCTGCTTGGCGCGCTCGAAACGCAGTTCGTCGAGCAGCTCCTGATAACTGCTGCCCATGTCCTTGAGGTGACGGCGCAAGGTGCGCGGCGAGCATTTCATCTGCTGGGCCAGCCCCTCGAGGCCCGGTGCTGCATTGAGCTGGGCACTGAGCAGCTGGCGAATCCGCCCCAGCCACGCCTGCCGTCCGGTGAATTCGATGTTCTGTTTGCGGCAGCGGTCGGCCATGGCCTGATGGGTGATGCTGTCGGCCAGTGGCAACGGTTGATCGAGCCAGCGCCGGTCGAAGGCGAAGGCGTTGTCCTTGGCGGCGAAGTGCAGCGGGCTGGCGAAGTGCTCGGCATAACTGTCGCGATAATCCGGCGCAGCATGTTCAAAACGCGTCGCCAGCAATGGCAGTGGATGCCCGAGCAGGTCGTCGCAGATGACCTTCAGCGACACCAGGCAGAATTCCGCGTTGAACACCGCCATCTCCGGGCTCTCGCGGTAATCGGCAGCGACGAACCAGACGCGCTCGCCATCGTCTTCCAGGCTCAGTTCGAAAAGTGTTCCCAACAGCGCCGGATAGCGAATCGCCAGGCGCAAAGCGTCACCGAAGGTGGCACAGGTCAGCAGCGCGTAACCGAGGATGCCGTAGCAGGAAACGTGCATCCGCCGGCCCAGTTCCAGGCCAATGTCGTGCTTGAGCGCGACCGCGTTGGCGCACACCTGCATTTCCTGATTGGTGGTGATGCGCGTGTCGGCGCGGTTCAGATCCGCCGCGCTGATGCCGCTGCCGGCCAGCAGCGCGTCGCTCGACAGGCCTTCATCTTTGAAGGTGTTGAGGATAAGAGAGACGGCGTTGAGGGTCGTGAGGTGGGAGTGCAGCATGTGATCTTCCAGCCTTGGGGGTGCTGAAAACGGCAGCAAGTTATATGCCGCACACAGATCAAACGGTGGGAGCGCTGTTGTGGCGAGGGAGCTTGCTCCCGCTGGGGGCGCGTAGCGGCCCCAAAACACGGCGACTGCTGCGCAGTCGAGCGGGAGCAAGCGCCCTCGCCACAGGCGATCACTCCCGCAAGGGGCGGGTGGTGTCAGATCAGCTCGCCACACAGATCGAGTTCGATCAGCCGGCGCACTTCAGCCGATTCCAGGCCAGCACCGAGCAACGCCTGCAACTTGCCGAACGCCGCTTCACGGGTCATGCCGCCACCGGACAACACACCCACGCCACGCAAGCGGCTGCCGGCCTCGTAAACGTCCAGCTCGACCCCGCCTTCATGGCACTGCGTGACCGCGACCACCACCACGCCGTTATCCCGCGCGCGGCCAAGGCTGGCGAGGAATTCAGGATTGTCGCTCGGCCCGGTGCCGCTGCCGTAGCACTCCAGCACCAGACCCTGGATACCGCCGTCGAGCAACCCGTCGACAATCCCGGCGCTGATGCCGGGGAACAGTGGCAGCACAGCGACATTCGCCAATTGTTTTGGCTGGTCGTAGTGCAGCGCTGCCGGAATCGACGTGGCTTTCACGCCGCCACCTTGACGTTCCAGGCGCTTGAACGGATGACGGCCGAAGCTGCGCACTTTCGCGCAACGGGTTGGCGCCAGCAGCTCACCGTGAAAGTACAGGTGCACACCCGGCGCCAGACCTTGGCCGAGAGCGACCAGCGCGCCACCGAGGTTTTCCCAGGCATCGCTGTCAGTCACGCCGGCCGGCAGCATCGAGCCGGTGAAACACACACGGGCATGCAGGCCGAGCAACTGAAAGCTCATCGCCGCAGCGCTGTAGGCCAGGGTGTCGGTGCCATGCAGGATCAGCACGCTGTCGCAGCCTTGCACGTCCACCGCATCGACCACCGCTTCGCGCAGTTGCTGCCAGTAGGCCGGGGTCATGTTGGCGCTGTCGATCAGCGGCGACATTTCCCGGAAGCGCCATTGCGGCACCACCAGTTCGGGCTGGCTGTGCAGGTACTCGCGCATGCGGCTTCGAAACCGGACGCCGGGGCCAGGCCGTTGGCACTGGCCTGCATGCCGATGGTGCCACCGGTGTAGAGCACCATGACGTGTTGGGCGGCGGGATAAGTCGACGAATTCATGGGGATTCTCCGAAAGGATGAGGTCCTTGTGGGAGCGAGCCTGCTCGCGATGGCGGTTCATCATTCAGCATTGATGTTGGCTGAAAGACAGCTATCGCGAGCAGGCT
>NZ_JABULD010000732.1:0-599 GCF_014060985.1 Pseudomonas sp. MD195_PC81_125 | reverse complement strand
ACTTGGCTATCGTCGCGTCCGAGTGTGTGTCGCAGCCCATTCACGTCAGTGTCGATCTGGATGGCGATATGCTCGTGGCCAACGGCGGGTCGGGTACGGCCAATGACCTCAAGGTAGGGCTCGGGCAGTCCGATGTCGTCTACACGTCGTATGCCCACTTCACTCGCGTCGAAGGTCTGTTTGTCGACCGTTCCCGTGAATGTACCGGTGCCTCCCGGTTCTGCAGTGTCGAAGCCAAAGAGATCGAAACTGCCTTTGCTTATTTCGAATCTCAAGTCGCCAGAGCCGACACGGTAATCGAACGTGCCCCACAAGCGGCTTTGCGTCGTGTCGAAATGCACCTGCAGCGAACCTTCATTCGACGCCAGGGATTCGTTTTCCGGGAAGCGTGAGTAGCGACCCTGTGCCTCAGAGGATGGGGTCAGTGGAAAAGAGTATTCCCGACCATCGCCTGCAAGGTCAGAGGGAAAAGAGAGATCAATGTACCGCTCACGGTTGTTTTCCAGCGGCATTCTGGCCGCAACTTTGTACTTGGCCTCAACGATAGTGACCTTGAGGTCTGTTTCTGCAAGGAAACTCAAAGACGGTTCTTCGTTGAT
>NZ_JABULD010000236.1:0-2576 GCF_014060985.1 Pseudomonas sp. MD195_PC81_125 | reverse complement strand
TTTATCCCCCGATGGCCTGCGCAGCAGGCCCATAATTATTCAGGCAGAATCCTGGGGTCGCTTCGCGACCCATCGGGGATAAATCCCCTCGCCACAGTGTGATTTGCCAACAGTTTTTATAACGGCAACCCGGCTTTTACGCGGTACTGATTACGCACCGGCGTCGCATATTGCAGCACCAGATACGGACGGTGCTCCTCAGGGCAGGCATCCAGACGGCTCTGCCATTCTTCCTGCGCCTTGGCCAGTTCATCGGCGGGGAACAGCTCGGCAGCCTTCGGCACGTTCAGTTGCGGATCGGCGTCGGCCCACTGCGCATATGCCAGGTAATGCACCGGGAACAGGCGATAACCACCGAGAATCTGCTTGTCCATCTCGACCGCCAATTGCTTGGTGTCTTCGAACAGCTCGGTGATCGGCGCGGCGAAGTTCACATGCACCCGGCCCTTGTAGCCCGTAATGCCCTTGGCAATGCTCACGTCATCCTCGCCCCGGCGCCTTGGCGTAGGTGCCGGTGGTAGCGCGGATGTACAGCTCGCGGGCCTTGGCCTGGTCGCACGGGTCGTATTCGTAACTGATCGACACCGGGGTCAGGTTCAGCGACTGGATCACTTCGCCGAACGGCTCGTCCTTGCGGCTCATGTGGAACATCTTGAGGATCGCCGACTCGGTACGGTCGTCGCCGTCCTTGGCCCGGCCTTCGGCCTGCGCGATCCAGATCGAGGCGCAATCGTTGCGGATCGAGTGGTTGATATACGCCGACAGCAATTGATACGCCGCCATCTTCTCGCGGCGCCCGGTGATCGAACGGTGCACGATGAAGCTCTTGTTCAGGCGCATCAGGTCGCTGACAAAGGGCTTTTGCAGCAGGTTGTCGCCGATTGCGATGCGTGGCGTCGGCAGGCCGGCGTGGTACACCGCATAGTTGACGAAGGCCGGGTCCATCACGATGTCGCGGTGGTTGGCGATAAACAGATAAGCGCTGCCGGACTTGAATTGCTCGACACCCGTGTAGGTCACGCCGTCGGTGGCGCGCTCGATGGTGTGGTCGACGTAGGACTCGATCTTGTCCTGCAACGTCGCCACCGAGGTCACGCTGGCGAACTCACGACGCAGCCGATGGGCTATAAGGGGTTTGAGCATCCAGCCGAAGGCACCGGCAAAACGCGGGAAGCGGAAGTGGGTGAGGATATCTAGAAACGCCTTGTCGCCGAGCAGTCTTGCCAGTACCACAGGTACTTCGCTGTCGTCGTAAGGTCGGATGGCATCGAATTCGCCCATCATGCTCTCTTGTTGGAAACGGCTAGGGTAAGTAAAGGTTTTGATCGAAAACCAACGGGGCACGGTCTGAAAAAGTAGCCAGACAAAAATAGCCCTGCAAATAGACCGGCGATTATACGCACAAGTCACCTGGGAGACCGCGATGCTGGAAAGCGCACTGTATGAATGTCCGTATTGTGGTGAAGAGGTCGAAACGACGGTGGACCTGTCCGCAGGCGATCAGACCTACATCGAGGACTGTGAGGTGTGTTGTCGACCGATCACGTTTGTCTTGCAGGTTCACGGCGAGGACTGGTTTCTGGAAGTGTTCAGTGAAAACGAATGAGGGGCGCCCATGCAGCGAATCTACGAGCCGGAAAACCTGATGGAAGGCGAGATGCTCAAGGGCATGCTCGCCAGCGAAGGCATCGAGGCGCATCTGGTGGGCCGGGATCTGCTCGGCGGCACGGGGGAGTTGCCGATTTTTGGCCTGCTGGGGTTGTCGGTCGATAACGATCAGGCCGAATACGCCCGCGAGCTGATCACCGCGTACAATGCCGCGCTGCCGCTGCCCCGGCGATGAACCGGAGAGCTTCCCCGGGACGCTGGTCTGTTAGGCTGACGTTCGTTTTTATTGCTGAGTCGTGTTGCCCCATGTGTGGACGTTATGCCCTGTTTCGCTGGAACCGCGACTTCGCGGCTCTGCCCGGATTTCCCGCCGATCAGCAGGCGCAGTGGAATATTTCTCCCAATGATTCGGTGTTGATGCTGCGTGCCGAGGCCGACGGCCAGCGCACGCTGGCCCGCGCCCGTTGGGGGCTGACGCCGCCGTGGCTGACCGATCTGTCGAAAACCCCGGCGCATGCCCGGGCGGAAACCGTCGCCGAACAGCCGATGTTCCGTGAAGCGCTGCGCCTGCGCCGTTGTTTGCTGCCGGCCAACGGTTTCTACGAATGGCGCGGCAATCTGCGCAAGCGCCCGTACTGGCTGACGCCCGGGGAGGGTTCGTCGTTGTTTTTCGCGGCGATCTGGGAGGCGTACCCGGTGCAGGAACAGGTGTGGCTGAGCACCGCGGTCATCACCCAGCCGGCGGCCAGTCAGCGCCGACCGTTGATTCTCGATGAGGCGGGGCAGGCGGCCTGGCTCGATCCTGCGACGCCGTTGCATGTGCTGCAGGGCTTGCTCGCCAGTGAGCCGGCGGCGTTGCGCGAGCGGGTGCTGGCGAATCTGGTGAATGATCCGAAGCTCAATGGGGCCGGAGTGTCTGACCCCGGGTTGAGGTGAAAAGCGAAAAGATCGCAGCCTGCGGCAGCTCC